>NZ_JBHWPL010000067.1:0-33590 GCF_043424875.1 Trueperella sp.
AGATGCAGACGATCTCGGGACGCTGGGCCATGCATTGCTCCCTGTCAGACGAACTCGTGATTCACGAAGGATAGCCATCACCGACGTGGACCAAGAACAAGCCCCTGTCAGCGAGCTGACAGGGGCCACAGGGGTGGAGCTAGTGGGATTCGAACCCGCGACCTCTTCATTGCGAACGAAGCGCGCTACCAACTGCGCCATAGCCCCGTACAGAAAATACTAACAAACACGCGTGGCGGTTTGCCCGCCGATTTTCGTCTACTTCATCACGCTCGCGCTTGCCGGAATGACCGTCGGCCTTAAATATCGTGGTCTTCCACGAATTTCACGATGTGCGCGGCGAACGCGCTCGGCGCGTACGAGAACCAATCCCATTCGGCCTCCGCCACCACGGTGTGCTCCCAGCCAAGCGCCTTCAGCTCGTCGGCGCCCGTCCGCCCCGCCCTGTCACGTTCGCCGACGACGACGCGGCGAGGCACGCTCACATTCCCCGCGGCCTCGCGCAGGTCAACTCCCTTGAGCGCGCCGAGCAGATCATTCGACTGCTCGTGGGTGGCAGCGTTAGCTACTTCGCGATGGAGCCGAATACCTGCTTTCATCTTGAAAATATCCCGCCCGCCCACGTGGAGTCGCGGGCCGCTAAGGAAGATGCCCGCGGTGCGGCCCGAATGCTCAAGCGCGTAGCGGATGGCCGGTATCGCCCCGACGCCCTCGGCCACGATCACAGCTGGATCGAGGACCTCGAGGTGGGCCAGATCGCGGTTAATCTGCGTGACCATCGAATCGCGATGATCTTTAGGCTCCGCGCCCACGCGGGCGACGGTAAACAAATCTGGCGCAACCACGGCCCAGTGAGCGGGAAGGTGGTCGGAGACGCCACGCCACGCCACCGGGCGCCTCGTGTGTCCGTGCACGAATGCAACAGCAGTCATTATGCGCGGCGACGATCCAGAAGTGCGTCGAGGGTGGAGCCGCCGCCAAGCACGTCAGAGCGCAGCTCTTCGGCGCCGGTCATGCCCGGTGCGGGGTTTGCGGCTTCGAGCGGCTCGGGGCCAATTCGCTCGCCGACCTGACTCGGACGATACGGAACCTCTGCCTCGGGGGCTTCGGGGGCAACGTAGGGCTTAATCGAGCGACGCTGAATCGTGGGCTTGAGCGTGTAGGACGGAGCCTCGGAGCGATCGCGCGGCTGCTCGAATAGGCGAGGGCTCTCCTGTGCCGGAGCGTCCTGGACGACCCGTTCAACTCGCGGAGTCGGAGACGCCACCGCTACGGCCTCGCTCGTCTCTTCGACACGTTCCGCCTCTGCGGACGTCGCACGCTTCTTGGCCACATTCTTAGCCGGAGCCTGCGGGCGCGCCGGGATGTCGGCGTCGTTCTTCGTGCGTGCCACGAGCTTGCGCTGGTAATCGCGGCCAGATCGCAGTGCGTGGTTGGCGCGCGAAATGCGCTCGGTGTCTTCATGGTTGAGGCGGCCCCAGCTCGAGACCACCGCGCCGAGGCCAACGAGGTACAGTCCGCCAAGTGCGGTCGAGGCGATTGCGATGCCCGTGGGCAGCGACGTCGCGCCAGCCAGAATCCACAAAATCACCGTCAACCCGACGAAGACGGCCGCACCGAACAGGGCGCGTTGCTGAGCCGCCTCTCGCTGGGCAATTCGGGCGCGAGCACGTGAACGATCACGCGCAATGGCACGCATCTTCGTTGCGTTAGGGCCGCGCTGTTCGCGCTTGCCGGTCGGTGTGCTCATAATTCGCTCCGTCGTAAAAATTCTTCCGTTGTCGCCGCTTGCCTGCCTGAGTGTTCGTTCGGTGATGATCCGCAGCTCGTCTGCGTACCGTTCACCGATCGGCGCGTCCGCGAGGACGGCTCGGTTACGGGCGATGTGTGGAACGACGTATGCCAAGAGGAACAACGCTCCTACGGCAAGTACCGCCCCCTCAATACCCATATATCCACGTTATGTTGATGGCCCGGATTTGCCAGCTAACTCGCCGAGGCGTGTTGCTTGGGTGCCCTGAAAAATGCGATTTTTACGTGTCAAATTCGGGCATTAGCCACAGCAGAAACACCGGTCACACGTGAGGATGGCAACGTGGGGTCGGCGATCGCCGCGCCCTACGCGTTGAGGATGATGCACTCGAGCGTATCGCCCACCTGAACGGCGCGTTGATCCTCGGGCACGATCGCCAGGCAGTTAGCTTGCGCGAGGGCCGTGAGCAGCGGGCGCGCGGTGTCGCCGAGCGGCTCCACCCCGTACCCCTCGTGCGGGTTTCCGACCACGCGGGCGCGCACGAACTCGCGTGTATTCATCGGGGACTCCCACGCTTTGTCGACGACGGCGTTGATCGACCTGCGATGAATGTTCGAGTATCCAGCCATCTGCCTGAGCGCCGGGCGGATGAAGACCTCAAAGGCGGTCATGGCGGCAACCGGGGAGCCCGGCAGGCAAAACACCGTGGTCTCCTCCTCGAGCTTGCCCACGCCCAGCTGGCGGCCCGGCGCCATCGCAACGTTGTCGAACCGCACGGTTCCCAGTGGCGAGAGCACTTCCTTGAGCGTATCGCCGCCGCCGTAGGACAGGCCGCCGGTGGTGATAATGATGTCCGCGCGCACGAGCTGATCCTCGAGGAGTTCGCGCAACTCGCGCTTGTCATCGGTCACGGCACCGACCCGGAAGACCTCTCCCCCGGCGTCGCGAACGGCGGTGGCGAGCGCGTGGGAGTTAGCGTCGTAGATCTTGCCGACGGTCGCGGGCATGCCCGGCTCCTGAAGCTCGTCGCCGATCGCCATAATGACCACGCGCGGCGACGGGTGGACCATGACCGTCGAGTGGCCGGCCGATGCGAGGACGGCGATCTGGCGCGATCCGATTCGCACGCCTGCGCGAAGAAGGACGTCACCGGCAGCGAAATCCTCGGCGCGATGGCGCACATTGTCGTCGTCGCCGACTCCCCTGAAAATCTTGACCTCAGCGCGGCCCTGATCCGTGTGCTCAATGGGGATCACGGCCTCCGTTCCTGCCGGAAGGGTTGCTCCCGAGGAAATTCGCACCGTTGCCCCGTCGACCAGCATCGACGGATCGATCGTATCCGCCCGCACTTCTTCGACGACGGGCAGCACCACGGGATCGTCGGCGGAAGCCTGGGCGACGTCGTCGACCCTCACCGCATAGCCATCGCGCGAGGCCAGATCGCCCTGCGGGACGTCCACAAGCGAACGCACGTCCTCGGCGAGAACGCACCCCACGGCGTCGGCAAGCGCAACCGCGAACGACGGCAATGGCTTCGCAACGGCAAGGCACTCATCGAGGTGCTCGGCAACGGATTTCATTAGGCCTCCCTTGGGACTTCGCGCCCAGTTTACCGGAGAGCGTATCGCAAACATTGCTCATCGGATACGTGAAAGAATGAGGCCATGTCCATCTCATCGTTGAGTATTCCCGATATCTCCCGCATGGAGGTTGAGGAAGGCAAGCAGGTCCTCCGCTCTACGATTCGGGCTCACCGCAAGCAGCGTGGTAAGCGGATGCTTGAAAATTACTCGAAAGACTGGGCGGAGACTGTGTTGCAATTCGTGGGCGATCGTGAATTGGTCGCCTGCTACGTGTCTGTCAATAAAGAGCCGCCCACGCGTGAGGTCGTCGAGGCGCTGTGCAAGGCCGGAAAGCGCGTGCTGTTGCCGAAGCTTGGACCCGGCCTGACGCGGGCGTGGGGCTTTTACACCGTGGGCGACAAGCTCGTGGAAATGGCCCCCGGGCGCCCGCCAGAACCGCCGGGCGAGGCACTCGATCCCGCGATCTTGGCCGACGTCGAAGCGCTTGTGATTCCTGCGCTGGCTCTTTCGCAGCGCGGTGCGCGGCTTGGTCAGGGCGGCGGCTGGTATGACCGCGCGCTGAAGAAGGTCGGCCCGAACGCGCTTGTTGGCGCCATGATCTATCCCGAGGAGTTGCTCGTCGAGCACATTCCTCAGGACGAAATGGACGTCTCGGTTCCCTATGCCATCCACCCGACGGCGATTGTGCGGACGAGCGCAGCCGACGAATCTTTTCCACAGTTCGGATAGCGCGCCCTTCATCCACATTTGGGCACTCGGCCGAAACGTGAGCCGGCTCGATTGAGCATAATCACGGTATGGCCCACTCCCACCGACCCTCACCGTCCTCATCGAAGACAGCGCGATCGTCACCGATCCGTGCCCTTTTGTGGCGATGGCGCTGGGTGGGAGTGGCCATCTTCGCCGTTCTGGCGATTCAAGCTCTCGCGCCGGTGTCGGCTGAGGCGCCGTCCGTGCCCGTTGTTGTGACAACTCGCGACGTGGCGAGCGGAGAGCTTCTCGAGTCGGGCGACTTGGCGGTGCGCTATATTTCCGACGAGATCCCCGGCGCGGTTGCGAGCGTTGATGATGCCACAGGTGAATACCTCGTGGGCCCGCTAGTCGAGGGTGCGCCCGTGCTCGCCAGCCACCTACTTACCTCGGAGTTCTTGGAGAACTCCCCCGAGGGCACTGTGATCGCGCCGCTCGCGATCGTCGATGCCGGAGGCATCACGCTCATGCAGCCTGGCGTGGAGGTTGATTTGTACGCGATGCCAGACGAATTCTCTGACACCACCGATGCGCAACTGCTGGTGAAGGGTGTGCGGGTGGCCGGTATTGCCACGGATAAGGGCGCCTCGGGTCTGCTTGCGACGACCGAGGACACCCACGTCTTCTACCTCGAGATCCCCGAGGCCTCGATCGAACGGGTGCTTGGCGCGGGGTCCCGCGCTCCGCTGCACGCCGTGCTCTCCGGGCCGCGCACTGGCGACTAGCTCGGGTTACAGGTTGCCGAAATGGGGTGGCACGTCATTCAGGATCTCGCGGTCTCGCGGGGACATGCGACCCGTCCGTTTCGACGGCTCGGCGCCACTGCCCTTGTGATCGCCTGGCTGACGGTCCGCCGCGTGGAGAACCTCCTCCGCAGAGCCGAATTCGCCCGTTTTGATCCGCTCGGCGTCCACTTCGGAGAGCATCACGACTCGTCGCGACCCCTTCCGGCGCACCGGCTTGCCGACGGAGCGTACCGCGGCATCCACCGCCTCCTCGGTTACTGGGTTGGCCTCGGCTACTGGCTCAGCCTCGCCGTCCGGCGTCGGGGCGTGATCTTTATCGGTCAAAGTCGTCCTCAAACAACGGATCGTCGTCGCCGAGTTCCAGGCCGTCGTCACTCTCGTCAACGATCTCGTAGTCCACCTCGGTGGCCAGCGGCTCGTCGTCCGCAATATCCACGACCTCGGGGGCGGCATCAACGTCAGCGGCATCCGGCTCATCGCCGTCTGGCTCTACGAGCTCTTCGCTCGGCGCCTCGCCATCGGCAATCGCCTCGCCATCGGCAATCGGCTCGCCATCGGCAATCGGCTCGCTCTCGGCAATCGGCTCGCTCTCGGCTATCGGCTCGCTCTCGTGCGCCTCTTGCTCGGGGAGCTCCTCAACGTGCTCGACGTGATCCCCCTCAGGCTCGAGTTCAGACTCGAGCTCGGCCTCGCGTTCAGCGGCGGTATCTATTTCGGCGGCAACGCCAATCAGGCCAGAGCGGCGCGCCACGTTACGCAAGATGACGTCCACCTGCTCGCCGCGACGCTCGATTCCAAGCTCGGCGCGCAACTCACTCACGAGCTCGTCCTCGCCGCGAACCTTGCCGTCGGAGGCGATCCACTCGATCATGTCATCGAGCTGATCGTCGGTGTACGCTGCGAGGCTCAGGCCGGGAACGACCTCCGGCCTGACGCCGCGAATCCGCGGGGCGTCGTCGGGATTATCCACGGCAGGGTTTTGGCGATCGATCTCGGTGGTATCCCACCCCTGCACCAGCTCCACCCCGTTCTCGGTCAGAGTCGGCACGCGAACCTGAGCGGGCTCCTCGGGGAAACGCTCTTTCAGCAGCTTCTCGATGCCGGCCACCTGACCGTCCGGGTCGATAAAGAGCGAGCTCGAGAACGTCTGGAATACGGACCACCCGCGTGATTCCAGCGCGGTGACCCAGAACCGATCCCTGCGGCGCAAGGATGGCTCATTGACGTACACCTCGTCGTCGACCATCACGGCAACCACATAGTCGTTGTCTCGGCCAACCACCAGCGCAATGCGCGGGGAATCCTCGTACCCATACGAGGCGCGGGTGGACCAGCCACGATCGTGGAGGCGGTTGGCGACGTCGGCAAGAAGCGGCGCAACGTCGTCGTCGGCGATAACGTGCTGAACCTCGGAACCGCCCGCTTCCTCAATGAGGCGCGAGAGCATGCGCGGGCCCGGTGTGGAGACGCGGTTGACGTCGATGTCGCCGGGGCCGAGTGCGGAGATGATCGTCAGGTCCGAGCCAGCTGCGGCGATCGCGTCGATGAGCCCCGCGAGGCCCTCGGGGGTCGCGAGCGCACCGAAAGTGTGCAGGACGCGGCCGTGGACGGTCTTGCCGTATCCGACTGACAGGATCACGTGGTCGCGCTTGAGGCCGGCGGCGCGCGTGATGTCAGTGATGGTGAAGCGCTGAAGATTCTCGATGTCGCTCGAGTTCGCGGCCGCAATGGCCTCGCGGATGCGGTGCGCGTGGGTGACGGACAGTGTGACGACGGCGAGCGTTTCGTCGGGTCGGCTGATCGCGTGGTCGATCACGGCATCCACGACGGCGTCGACTTCCACCTGCGTCGATTCCACGGCGCCCTCGCCGGACGTGCCCGGCACACCGCGGCCATCCACATAGATCAGGCGCGATTCGCGCGCGGCCTGAACGCTCGGGACGGCGTGAAGGTCGTATCCGATCTCCTTGAGCGCAAACGTCGATAGCGCATCATGCTCGGCCTGGTAGGTCGGCAGTTCGGCAACTGGCAACACGTCTTTAAAGACGCTCATCGCTTCGCTGCCCGGCCGCTTCAAATCGCCGACCACGACAGCCTGGCGCCCGCGCATCATCGGCGAGACGAGGGCGGCAACGGAGTCGACGGCTTCGACGAGCACGAGATCAGCCCACGGCATCGGCGGGATGAACTCGGCCAGCACTGTGGGCGGAACGATCCACACCGGGCGGGAAGTCTGGACGAGCCGCGAGTACGTCGCGATCGCATCGCGCAACCCTCCGGTTCCCTCCTCGGCCAAGGTCTCATCGAGCTTGAGCGTGTCCTGGCGCCGCGACTGCATAACCGAGCGTGAGTTGTTGACGACGGCGCGCAGCACCGGCCCGGACAGGCTCTGCGTGTGCTGGCGATCGAGGGTGCGCAGGTTGTTCAGGGCCTCCGTGAGGTCGCGCGGGCCGAGGCTGGCTAGAGTCGGAGACTTGCCGATCATCTGCTCAAACACGGCCGATGTGTAGGCGAGATCGAGCTCGTCCGCGATGCTCTCGGCCGGAACGTCACGTTCCACCATGTCGTCGAGGAATTCACCGAATCCGTGCTCGCGCAAGGACCTGAGTGTTGCATTGCGCTCGGGCAACGTGGACATGTGGTCCGCATCGGCCACGAGCGCCGCGAGGCGAGCCTGCAGCTCCTCGAAATCCATGTCGAAGAACGCCTCACCGCCCAGATGTCCCATGAGGGATTCGAGATCGCGCTGGACCTCCTCGCGGGTAGCCCGGATCTGCGGCATGCCATCGGGGAGGGTCGGCCAGCCACCGTCAGGCGAGTACCGGCGCCAAATCTCGCGGCGCTTTTGCACCTTGAGTAGTTCTTCGTGGAGGTTTGCCGTGGATTCGCCCGGACGCACGAGGTCGAGGGCCTGCTTCTTATAACGACGACGATCGGACAGCTTCATCGCGTGACCGTGCGAGTCACGCCATTCCTTCGGCGCGGAGGCGATCGCCATGTTCATCGGTGATGTTTCGAAGACGCGTGGCACGAAGGTGTCGAGTGAGTCAGCGATGCCATCGAGCACGTCAATCTGCTCGAACCACTGAGCGAGAGTGGTGGGCTGCTTCATCGACGTCTCCCCCGCCGAGCGCGAAGATTGGCTGATCGCAGCTGGCACAGTGATGTCGTTGAGGCGGCGAACCTCGTCGAGTGCTTCGGTTCCCGCGGACGCATCAGCGATGGTCGAGTTCGCCCACGCCGACCGAGAGATGCCCGGATCGAAGGCGCCGAGTTCGGCCGCGCGGTCAAAGTCCGCGTTCACCGATTCGAAGCCCACGTCCTTCATCGTCTCGACGGCGTCCTCGCCGAGCCGCACGCGAGTTTGCGGCGGATTATCCTCGGCCATGAGGCTTGCGAGCTTCTCCAGGAGCTCGTGGACGGAGGTCTCCCATTCGGGGTCCTCGCGGTGAAGATCGTCCATGAACGACTCGAGCGTACGGCGCACGGACACAAGATTCGAGCGAATATCCAGCGTTTCGTCCGTCGGCAATTCTGGCCGCTCAAGGCGCAAGCCGGTACGGATGCGCTGCGAGACCGCGTCAACATCGGAGAAATCAAGCACGAGATCGCCCAGACCCAGCGCTTCGAGCTCGTCGATGAGCTGGCGGCCAGACGAGAGGCGCGCTGGCACCACGAGGATTGACCTGTTCGACGCCGCGGCGTCCGCACAAATCGACGCCATTGTCTCGGTGCGCCGGGACCCCGGCGGGCAGTCGACGACGATCGAGCGGCCCGAGGCCACAGCCTCGACGGCGTTGAGCTCGTCCACATCCAGATCTCCGGCGCCGCGCTCGACCTCGGGAGCGCGATCTTCTTCGCCGCCCGGAGGAAGCGGAGCGGCCGAAAGCTTGCGAGTTTCTTCGTCGCCGGCCAGCGCCATCATGATGCCCGAGGTGCGAATGTAGGGCTCCATCGCCTCCAAGTCCGAGAGCATCGTGCGCTCCGGGCGCTCGAAGCAACCGAGATACGCCACGAACTCGGAGGTAAATCCTGGCAGGTACATGCGGCCGAACGTCACCACGATCTCGAACAGCTCGTCGATGTCGTTTGTGCTCTGTGCGGCCTGCCGGATGTGGGACAGGTGGTCGGCCGTTGCGCCGTTCTCGCGCAGCGCGCGCAAGAAGGCGGGGTTGATCTCGGTTCGCTTCATTTGGCGCACGACCGCGTCGCCATCGTCACCGAACTTCAAGGTGACAGCACGGAACAGCGCGTACTCGTGCACCTCGGTGGCCTCGCGCAGGGTCTCGGCCTCGGCTGGTTCGGCGTGCTCGGCTGGTTCGGCCTGCTCAACCGATTCAGCCTGCTCCGCCGCCTCGGCTGACGTGCCGGGCTCAACCGATTCGGCCTGCTCGGCTGGCTGATCGGCCTCGTCGTCGTCGACCATCGGGAACTCGCCCGTCATTTCAGGCGAGTCAACGTGAACTGGCGGCTGGTCCGTCGTCGTCGATGGAGGAAGTTCGCTCCACGTCAGCTGACCGACGGCAAGCGACACGGGCGCATGGCCGTAGAGCTCGGAAATACGCTGTGTGGTGCCCTTGAGACGCTGAAGATTGTTCATCGCGCGCTGCTGCGCGAAGCGTTCGCGTATGAGCGAGGTGATGCGCACCGGTGAGCCGGAAGAAAACAGTGCGGATCCCGTTGGGTGAGGATGGGTAAGATCGACGATCCCACTGCCGTCGTCGTTGGTCGCTTCGTCCGCCTGCTGCGCGCGCGACGCAAGCTCCTCGTGCCAACGCGTGTACGAATCCTCGATCAGTTCCTCGCGCGAGCGGGTGCGCTCGGGGGCGGGAACACTCTGCGCGGGCGACTCAGCCGAGACCGCCGAGTCGGGAGAATTCCCCGGCGTATCGGCGCTCGGAGCGGACTCCTCGGGTGTCACATCCGGGGAGTCAGCCGAGATCGGCTGCTGGGACTTTTTTCTGCGTCTAAAGAAAGGGCTCACGCGTCCACCGTACCGAGAACGGGTTCACAGACGGTGCAAGCGCGCCGAAAAACACGCGTATCGCGAAATCGGCAGGCGGGCGTTAAGCCGAGATGTCGGCGTCGGCGTGCTCCTCACACAGCACGCGCTCCCCGCAGTTTTCGCACGTCACAAGGCGAGCCCGGCAGCTGGGTTCATCGCAGTTGTGAAGGAGGGAGGTCGGGGCTGCGCACTTGTGGCAGCGGCCGATCACCTCGGGATCCTCGCCAAAATCCATCACCTCGCGGCCGTCGAACACCGTCAGCGCGCCCCGCCAGCGGCCCTTGTTCCCGTACTTTTCCGCGTAGCGCACGATGCCGCCGTCGAGCTGCATGACGTTGGTAAAACCGCGGTTCTTCATGACGGAGGTGAGCACCTCGCACCTGATTCCGCCCGTGCAGTAGGTGAGGATCGGGGTGTCCTTCAGGTGGTCGTAGGTGCCGGAGTCGAGGAGTTTGATGAAATCGTGGGTGGTGTTTGTGGGCGGGACGATCGCTCCGTCGAACCGGCCGACCTCCGCCTCGATCGCGTTTCGGCCGTCGAAAAACACGAGGTCCGGATTCTCTTCGATCACGTTCTCGACGTCTTCTGGCTTGACGTGCCGGCCGCCGTCGATCACCCCGTTGCGATCAACCTTAAGCTCATCGGCCGCGCCGAAAGCCACGATCTCCTTGCGGACCTTCACCGAGAGCCGCGGGAAGTCGAGCGAGTGCCCGTTCTCGTCTATGCCCGTGCCCTCGGAAATCTTCCACTCGATGTTGCGGAATGGTTCGTATTCCTTGGTGGCCTTTTGGTATGCCTTCACAGCCTTCAGCTCACCGCCGACGGTTCCGTTGATGCCGTGCTCGGAAATGAGGATGCGGCCACGTAACCCGAGCCGCTCGCACAGATTCCACTGCCACAGGCGCACGGCCTGCGGGTCCGCAATCGGCGTGAAGAGGTAGTACAACAGGATGCGAGTTTGAGCCACGGTAGTTCCTTCGAGATCGACTACGACGATCTTACAGCCACCACTTCTCCGGCGGCGGCCACGACCTCGCCTCGATAAATGACCGTTCGCCCAGCGGGCCCGCGGACGTCACCGTTTCGCCCTCGAGCAGGACGAAATCGCCGGGGTCTCCGGCATTGAATCCGGGGCGATCCGTGGCGGATGCGAGGCGCGCCAGGGACGGATCGATAATCGTCGCACCGCCCCAGGTGGCGATCGCCGCGGCGAGTTCAATGTGGGAGTCGTGGCGCAGATGGTGGGTGAATGCGAGTTGCCACGTGCGGCTGAGCATGTCGCAGTCGCCGTATGGGCTCCAGTAGTCGCGCTGGCCATCCTCGCCAAGTCCAATGCGGATGCCCGCCTCCGTGAGCTGCATCAGATTGAACTGCGGGGCGTTCACTGCGGGCGCGATTGAGATCCACGGGATATCGAGCTCAGCCATCTCATCCGTGAGGCGGGCCGACACAGCCGGCGACACCGATCCGAGGTCGTACGAATGAGACAGGTTCACATTGCCCTGCATACCCAGTGCTCGCGTGCGTTCGAAAATCAGTTCGGCGCTGAACACGCCCAGCTCGCCTGGCTCGTGAAGGTGGACGTCCACGCCCACCCGATACTTTTGCGCCAGCCCGAACACGATATCGAGATGACGCGCGGGGTCCCGGTCCAGCTGGCAGGGGTCGATACCACCGACGACGTCGGCGCCGTTCTTGAGCGCCTCCTCAAGGTCCTCCACCGAGCCTTCCTCACGCAACAATCCCGCCTGAGGAAACGCGATGTTCTGCGTGTGCGCATGGTGGGCGAACTTTTCCTTCGCAAAAAGCACGGACTCGAGGCGTTCGAGCTTGCAGTCCGCATCCACCTGCGCATACGTGCGAATGCGCGTTGTGCCCGCGGCGATCATTCGTTCCATGGTCCCCGCCACGATGTCGCGATGCGGGGTCTCGGTGTTCCGCCAGTTCTCGCGGTCGTTCATCATCATTCCCCACACGCCGGGCCGGCCGGTATGGGGACGGAACGGCAAGCCAACGCGAGTTGAATCGAGATGGACGTGCGCATCTGTGAACGAGGGCAAGACGATGCGTCCGTCTCCGTCAATAACGTGCGTGGAAACCTGCTCGCCGTCGCGTTCAG
The DNA here is from genome assembly GCF_043424875.1 of Trueperella sp. Lineage (NCBI taxonomy): Bacteria > Bacillati > Actinomycetota > Actinomycetes > Actinomycetales > Actinomycetaceae > Trueperella > Trueperella sp. Next base: position 11,957 of record NZ_JBHWPL010000067.1, read on the forward strand.
CACCGACTTTCTCAACGACGCCGTCCGCGACGACCACGTCCGTGGTTTCGGCGCCCCACGGTCGAACGTTCTTTATGAGCGTGCGTGTGGTCGATGCCGTCATTTGGTGATGCCACCTAGTGGAGTGGTTCCCGTGTAGCCACGTGCGCGCAGATGGTGCAGGATCCGGTCAAACAGTGCAGGAAGTTCCTGCCCGATCTAGCTAGAACCTGCACCATCTGCATAAGACGTGAATTGTTCACTCAGCCGTCACTTGGTGATGACCCACGTAGCAGTTTCAGGGAAGATGAACGTGGAGAATTCGAATGTGTAGTCTCCGTCGAGTAATTCCGAGCCGTCCGCATACTTGTAGCACAGCGGGCCAGTGAGGCTTTCCCCATCGGGAATGAAAGTATGGCTGATGTCATCGTCAGGTCCAAAGAAAGACGGCTCCATTTCCACCCCATCTGGTCCGGTGACCGTAAAGTCGTGGTGCGAAATGGAAATAGATGCAAACCAGGTGTTTTCTACCGTGACCTCAGCGCACAGGATTGGATAATCCCAGAGGGCATCCACGTCTTCTTCCAGCTTGCCCGTCATCGTGATCGTGGCTTGTTCAGCGACGAGGGGCTCCAGAGCAGTGGGATCAGCAGGAGGATCGGGATCCGGATCCGCGATGTCGATAGAGCTTGGATCTGTAGGGTCTGGATCTGGGTTCGGGTCCGGGCTCGGATTTGGGTCCGGGTCCGGATCTGGGCCAGCACTCGGTTCCACGACAACCGTGGGGTCGCCGCCAGCTACGTCATCGTCGTCGTCATTGAAGACTAAGAAAATGGCAGCAGCAATTCCTCCGACCGTGAGCAACCCTACGATGATCCACAGAATCGGGTTGGCTAACACCGACTTCTTGCCACTTGGCGCGCCGTACGGCTGTGGATAGTTGGGATCATAAAAGGCGTTGCCGCCACCGTACCCATAGCCCTGCTGCGGAGCGCCCTGGCCATACCCTTGGTACTGACCTTGCTGATAGGGGTCGCCCTGCCCGCCATATGCCGGGTCGTTTCCGTACTGCTGATTCCACTGCTGATCGTACTGACCACCTTGCTGACCCTGAGGGTATCCCTGCTGGCCATAGTGGTTATTGGCGTAATTCTGCCCGTCTTGCGGATGTGGTCCTGGTGGCGTGGTTCCCATGGGTATCCAATCGTTAAGGGATACAAGCTATCTCCATTATGAAACCAATTGCGCGCATCTCCAACCCTGTCTCGGTTCTCCGTTCCGCCGCGAATCGGCGCGGTGCCACGGCGTCATAGGGAGGTGACCACTCGTCGCATGTCCGTGTATCGAGCGTGCTTTGCCGTGAAGCCGAGCTTCTCATAGACGGGTCGACCAGCGGGGTGGCATGGCGCAAATGGTGCAGGGCACCCACATGGCAGGGTCGTATGGCGCAAACGGTGCAGGTTCTCCCCAAACGGTGCAGGAAGTTCCTGCCCGGACTGGAAAGAACTTGCCCCGGTTGCGGAAGAGGGCGGGGCGGGGCCGGGTGGCCGGTGGCCAGCGCGGTCGGGGCGTGGAGGCGAGGGCGGGGCGGCCCGAGCACGGCACAAAAAGTGCCCTCGATAGGAATCGAACCTACGACACCGGCTTTAGGAGAGCCGTGCTCTATCCACTGAGCTACGAGGGCATGCTAGTACTAGCCCGTAAAGCCTACCGGATTGACACCCGCGCACGAAAACAGCCCTGAAGCCTCACGCCTCCTGAGATTGCTACTCCTCGGCCACGATGCCCGGCTCGTCCGGGTCGACGTACTGCACCGGCCCCGGGCCGACGTCGTCGCCGAGGCGGACGCGACGCGGCACAACCATCGTCGGGCACGCCGAGTATCCCAGCAGGGTCTGTGAGGTTGATCCAAGCAGGAGCCCGGTGAATCCGCCGCGGCCGCGCGTGCCGAGCACGATGAGATCCGCATCCTCAGATTCCTGGGCGAGGAGGTGTGCGGGGCTGCCCTCCATGGCCACGATCTCAGTCTCGATCTGCCGGCCCTCGTCCACCTCGGCGAGCGCCTTCGCGATCTCGTCTTCCATCTCGTCCAGGTGCTCCTCGCGGAATTCGTGCGCCGGCACCCAACCCGCGGCCGCCGGATTCACGGCCGTGATGATCTTCAGCTTCGCATGCCACCGGTCGGCCTCCCACACGGCGCGCTGCAGCGCCATCTTCGAGTGGCGCGAGCCGTCCACGCCACAGACCACGCGTTCGATCGGAATGTGGCTATCTGGGCTATCAGTAGGCACGACGACGGTCGGGCAGTAGGCGTTCGCAGGCACGGCAGACGAGACTGTGCGCAGCAGCCTGTCGGCCAGGCGGTTGGTGTTCTGGGTACGGCCGCCGACGACGACGAGCGCCACGCGTTTAGAGATCTCGACGAGCACTTCCGTCGGGTCGCCGAACTCGAGAGCGGAGGTGACTTCCACGCCCTGACCCTCCACGGATTCAACTGCCTGATCTACGATCCGCTTCGCCGAGTCGAACAGGTGATTGGCGTTGCCCTGATTCACCTGAAATTCGGGAGTCATGTACTGGGATGGCAGTTCATAGCCACACACAATATGGAGGCGAGCCTCACGTGCTCGCGCTTGAGCATGTGCCCATTCAAGAGCTGCTCCACCCGCTTCGGAACCGTCGATTCCAACCACAACTATGTTTTCGTGCGCCATTGCAACCTCCTCGATATGGTTCCATTCTTTCACCGCGCACGGCCCACCGCTGGTTATTCAGCCAACTGGGGATATGATTCGCCCGCGGGAAGCAGCCGGCTCGCCCCGAGAAGCACCCGGCTCGCCCGCGGGTAGTAGCCGGCACGCCCCGGGGAAGTAGCAGGCTCGCTGCGGGAAACAGCGGGCTCGCCCCCCGGGGAAGCGGCCGGCTCGCCGAGAGGCAACGGCCGGCCGATGCCAGGGCAACAGAAAAGGGACCCTCGCGGGTCCCTTTTCTTTAATGTGTGTGGTGCTCTAAGACTTAGCCAAAGACGCGGATCACGGTCGGGGTTCCGATGTAGGAATCGGGGCCGACGCGAGTGCCCATCGAGGGGTTCCATGCGCCAATGTGCTGACCGCCGCCGATGGAGATACCCACGTGGCCAGGCCAGTAGAGGATATCGCCGGGCTGAGCCTGCGAGTAAGGAACCTGACGGCCAACCGACAGAACCGAGGTGGTGTATCCGCCGATGCTCACGCCGTGCTGGGCGTAGACGTAGCGGACGAAGCCGATGCAGTCCCAGCCTGCCGGGGTGGTGCCACCCCAACGGTAAGGAGCGCCGGCGTATGCAAGTGCCGTGTTCACAACCGAGCTCGAGGAGCCCGAGTATGCAGGTGCCGGTGCGGCGGCCGGTTCAGGAGCCGGAGCTGCGACCTGCTGGACCGTTGCTGCTTCCTGTGCCGGCTCAGCCTGTGCCGGCTCAGCCTGAGCCTGCTGCGCGGGAGCGGCTTCCTGCGTGGTGGTTTCAGCCTGGGTCGGAGCGGGCTGCTCAACGACCTGTTCGACGACCGGAGCCTCAGCTTCGATGACGACCTGTTCCATCTCCCACTCGCCACCGGAAACCGAGTTGAGCTCAATCGAGGTGACCTCGTTGGCTTCAACTGCCGGGGTCTCGAGGGCTACTGCTGCAGCCTTCTGGGGTTCGACATCATCGGTTGGTGAAGCAAATGCAATTGGCGCACCGAGACCCATCAACATTCCTGCTGCGGATGCGGTGGCTGCTGTCGTCATGGTCGACTTCGAGAAAGTCTCACGAGCCTTAACCATTTCGTGACGTCCCGCCATAAAAATTTCTCCGTAATGATACTGAATAAACGATTTGGACCAAGATGAATCAGTGCGATTTCTTGGGCACGTGTATCAGCATAACGGGAGAATAACTTTTTGTCACGATTTGATAACGATGGTGTGCGTCACTGTGACTATTTGACGAAGATTCCCTTGGCAACATCAGCGGAAAGCCGCACAGAATCAGGCCCCTGAGAGATGATTGCGCTATCGGATTCGATAACGTCCACCGTTATCTTAGCCCCTGGCCGCAGTTGTTCATAATCGAGCATGGATAACACGTCCACGTGCAGCTGCGCGGCTTCGGCAATGCGCACGATCTCGTACTGTGCCCCATCGCCGGCCACCCCGACATCCATCACGGAAACGAGCCCCGCCCCGCCGACGTCGGAGATCTGCACCCCATCCATCGACGGAATCGGATTACCAAAAGGATCGGTCTCGGGGTTGTCGAGGAGGACGGCGATCCGGTTCGCAACGTCGTCGGAGACCACGTGCTCCCAGCGGCACGCCTCGTCGTGGATCTGCGCCCAGTCGAGTTTGATGACGTCGTGAAGCAGCCGCTCGGCAAGCCTGTGGCGGCGCATCACGTGGAGTGCGCCCTCGCGCCCGGCGTCGGTCAGAAGAATCTCTCGGTTGGCGGCCATGGTCACTAGGCCGTCGCGCTCCATGCGGCTGACAGTCTCGGAGACCGTGGGTCCGGACTGGCCAAGGCGCTCGACGATGCGGGCTCGCAGCGCGGGCACGCCCTCCTCGTACAGCTCATAGATCGTCTTGAGATACATCTCGGTGGTATCGATCAACTGGCTCACTACAGCACCCCTCCCCTGTCCGTTGCCCATGATATCGGAGTTACCGCGGCCCATAGGCTGGAAATGCACACCTCAACGAGCCGGGCTTTGAGACGATAGGGCCATGGAGAACAACAAGCCCCTCACTTTGCCACCCGACTCACTACCGCGCGATGGACGCTTCGGCTCCGGACCATCGAAGGTGCGCGCGCAGCAGCTGGCGGCGATCCAGAACCCGCCCATGGGCACATCGCACCGGCGGGCGGGCGTGCGCGACGTCGTCGGCGCTATTCAGTCGGGGTTGGCGCAGCTGTTCAACCTGCCGGACGGTTACGAGGTCGTCCTTGGCAACGGCGGTGCGAGCGCTCTGTGGGACGCGATCACGTTCAATCTCGTGGATGAGCGCGCCCAGGCCGCCGTCGTCGGAGAGTTTTCCGGGAAAGCCGCCCGCGCCGTCGAACGGGCCCCGTGGCTCAGCGCGCCGGTCGTGCGCCGCGTGGACTACGGCCAGGTGATCGAGTGCGAGAGCGCACCGGGAATCGACACCTATATATATGCACACAATGAAACATCCACCGGCGCGACGACTCCCCTGAAGCGATTCGGCGACGCCGACGCGCTCACGGTCGTCGATGGCACGTCGATCGCCGGCGGCATCGACTCCGACATCTCGGCCGCCGACTTCTACTACTTCTCCCCGCAAAAGTGCTTCGGCGCCGACGGCGGTCTCTGGCTCGCGTTCGCCTCCCCGGCCGCCCTCGAGCGCATCGAGCGTCTGAGCTCGCAGCGGTGGACGCCGGACTTCCTCAACCTCCAGCTCGCGGTCACCAACTCCCGCAAGGCACAAACGCTGAACACCCCGGCCGTGGCGACGCTCCTCATGATCGAGAACCAGATCGGCTGGATGCTCGGCGAGGGCGGCCTGCCCGCCATGGAGACCCGCACGCGCGCCAGCTCCGGCGCGATCTACGAGTGGGCCGAGGCGCGAGAGTTCGCCAGCCCGTTCATCGCACCCGAGTTCCGATCGCCGGTGGTGTGCACGATTGATTTCGCCGACGACGTTGACGCCGCGGCTATCGCCCAGACGCTTCGCGAATACTCCATCGTGGATATCGAGCCCTACCGCTCGCTGGGCCGCAATCAGCTGCGGATCTCGACTTTCCCTGCGATCGAGACCGACGACGTCGTCCGGCTCCTGGCCGCAATCGATGCGGTGGTCGCCGCTCAGGTGGCATAAAAGGCCACGCAGAATTGGCGGCATAGAAATGGGCGGTGCCGGTCACGCACTCAACCGACACCGCCCGCCATAAAGATTGAACTTATGCGATTCCCAGTGCGCGAGAGATGGGATCCATCAGGAAGTAGAGGACGAACAGGGCGGCCGTCAACCACATAAGCGGGTGGACCTTCGCCGTGCGTCCGACCACGGCCTGCATGAACACATACACGATGAAGCCCACGCCGATGCCCACGGTGATCGAGTAACCGAACGGCATGAAGATGATCGTGATGAAGGCGGGGATGGCGACTGCGAGGTCTTGCCACTCGATGTCCACCACCTGCTGCATCATCATGAAGCCCACAACCACGAGTGCGGGCGCGGCGGCCTGCGAGGGCACCACTGCGAACAGCGGCGCGAGGAACGTGGCGAGCAGGAAGAAGATGCCCGTGAAGATGGCAGAGAGGCCTGTGCGTCCGCCTTCGGCGACGCCGGTGGCCGATTCGACGAAGGAGGTGTTCGAGGAAACGCCGCCCATGCCACCGGCGATGGCTCCCACTGAGTCGATCGCGAGGATGGCCTTGGTCCGCGGCGGGTTGCCGCTCTCGTCAAGCAAATCGCCCTCGGACGCGACGGCGACCATGGTGCCCATCGTGTCGAAGAAGTCGGCGAGCATGACCGAGAAGGCCAGCACGACGACGGCGAGGATGCCCAGCTTTTCAAACGGGCCCGTGATGGAGAACTCGCCAAGCGTGGAGAACTCGGGAATGTTGACCGGCGAGCCGTCGAGCTTCGGCTCGGTGAGACCCCAGCCGCCGACCTTTCCGACGACCTCAATGATGATGGCGAGGATCGTGGAGACGATGATCGACCACAGGATGGCGCCCTTCACGCGGCGCGCCATGAGCGCGATCGTGAGGAACAGGCCAAAGACGAACACGGCGAGCGGCCACGTGGAGATCGAGCCGTTCACGCCGAATACGAGCGGGGTGCCCTCGCCGGCCGAGACGATGCCGGCGTTGACGAGGCCCACGAGCGCGATGAACAGGCCGATGCCCACCGAGATCGCGGTGCGAAGAACCTTGGGCACCGCGCGGAAGATCGCCTCGCGCAGGCCGGTCAGGACGAGGAGGAGGATGACGATACCCTCAATGACGATGACGCCCATGCCATCGGCCCAGGTCATTCCCGGCAGCTGGACGATCGTGTAGGCGATGATCGAGTTCAGGCCGAGCCCTGCCGCGAGCGCAAGCGGGAAGTTGGCCACGGCGCCCATGAGGATCGTCATGAGGCCGGCCACCAGTGCGGTACCGGCGGAGATCGCCGCGATGTTGGGTTCCGTGCCGCCGCCGAGGTAGGCGCCGGTGCTATCGGGGCCGGACAGGATCAGGGGGTTCAGAACGAGGATGTAGACCATCGAGAAGAACGTGACGAGTCCGCCACGGAATTCTTGAGCGACGGTGGTGCCGCGTTCGGTTAGGTGGAATGTGCGGTCGAGCCAGCTCTGTGCGGTGGGCGTGGTCTCGTCATGCTGAGTCTGCGGAACGGTCGCAGTGCCATTTGAATTAGTCACTAATTGAGTTTCACATCGCGAGCGCACTGGTCGCAAGCGACATCTCAGGACGTGGACGCAATGCCGGTCACGTTTTATCAGGATGTGAGATGTGCGCTCAGGCGCGGCGCCTAGGGCAGTGCCTAGGGCACGTCCGCCTGAACGAACCGACCAAAGCCACGAACCTCGACCCGGCCGTCGTCGGCGCGCACAAACACAGCCTGGCCGGTGTTGAGCACGTGGTGCTGGCCGGACTCCGTCCAGATCTCGGCGGCGCCCTCGAGGCTGACGATGATACGCGGGCCTCCGCCGCGCAGTTTGAAGGCGCGATGCGCCTGGCGCAGTTCGATCATCGACAGCTCGAAGTCGTCGACGGGCGCGTAGAACGTGGATTGGATGGGCGAGATACGTTCGGGCGCAATGCGGATCGGCGGCGCGGCCACGGTTTCCACGACGTCGAGCAGCTCGGCCACGTCCACGTACTTGCCGGTGAGCCCGGCGCGCAACACGTTGTCCGAATTCGCCATGATCTCCAGCCCGAGCCCCGACGCGTAAGCGTGCACGGTTCCGGCCGGCGTGAACATGGCCTCCCCCGGCTGAAGGGTCACAGGGTTCAGCAGCAGCGAGGCGACGATCCCGGGATCCCCCTCGTAATATGAGGCGAGCTTGCCGACCATGACGTCGGCGCGCGGCGAGGGCGAATCGTCGGCCGTTCGCGCGGCGCACGCCTCCACGACCTCCGCCACCGCCTCCTCGGGCGGCCGGGTCTCTTCAGTAAGAAGCGAGGCAAACGCGTCGCGTACCCCGTGCGCGTTGGGTTGCTTGCGGATGCATTCGGCAAGATGCGCAGTGAGCTCCGTGTCGAGCCCGTCGAGCACGCCGAGGATCCGCCGCGGCGTGCGAAATCCGACGATCGCCTCGAACTGCGTCACCGCATACACGAGCTCGGGCTTGTGATTCGCGTCTTTATACGAGCGGTTGGGAGCGTCCACGGGAATCCCGAGCGCATTCTCGCGCTCGTATCCGATCCGCGCCTGCTCGATCGAGGGATGCACCTGCATCGAAATCGGCTGAGCCGGCGCGATGAGCTTTAACAGGTAGGGCAGCTCTCCGCCGTGATTATTCACGACGTCGGAGCCGAGAGTTCCGATGGGATCCGCGGCGATGTATGCGCGCAGGTCAGTCCCGATGGTTGCTCGCGAGCGCGCTCCGCGCTCGCCGTCGGCAAGATCCTCGGAGCTGATCGCGATCGAGCGCGCGTCCACCTCGCACCGCGCGGGAGCACCCGGGTGCGCGCCGAGCCAGAGCTCGGCCACGGGGAAGGTGGTGGCGGGCTGGGCGAAGAATTCCGGAATGAGATCCGGCGCTCCCCAGTCGTAATCGCGTACGCGCCCTTGGATGACGTGCATGGAGTGGCTTAGTCCTCGATGATGTCCATGTCGTCGAGTACGGGATCCGTCTGATCCCAGACCTTACCCTGCGGCGTCACGTCGGTTTCGGAATGGGCGCCACAGCCGTGGTCAAGCGAGACCACCTGACCGTCAAACGCGGACCATTCGTTTGCGCATACGCCAAAGAGCTGGCGCGCAGATCCGCCCATATGCATGAGGTATCCGCACGTGGAGCAGTTGGCCTTGGCCGCGCGAGTGGCCTGATTCTTCGGGCCGCCGTCACCCTCGTACCAGCGCTTGAACGCGGCCGTGCGGCCCTGATCGGACAGCACGCGGGGGCGCCCGAGGCCCATCTCAAACTCGGCAATATGATCGGCGTCCACGCCGGTGGCTTCAAAGCCCTCGTCGAGGTCCGGATCGTCGTTGGCCTGCAGGTTCGCATCGTCTGGCTGGTAGGGCAGACGGTCCGTTCCGCTGACGTCCCCCGGGCGCACGCGCTCAGCCCACGGCACCCAATCGGGCGCGAGGAGGGCGTCCGGGCCGGGCAGGAGCGAGACCTCATCGACCTTCGGGGTGCGCCCGTGCGGCACGCGCGAGAGCGTGACCGTCCAGAACCAGCCCGTGTAGCCGGGTAGCAGGCAGGTAAAGGCGTGGGTGACCACCCGGTCGCCTTCTTGCACCACACCAGCATGATCACCGACGCTCGACGTGTGGGCCACGTCCTGAAGCGCCTCGTAGGCCACGTCCACGGCCTTCGCGAGGGTCTTTTCCTTGGTGATGTTCTGGGTGGGGTTAATTCGATTAGACATCAAAATCCTCAGCGAGCGCTCGCAGGGCTTGGGCAATACGCGGGCCGCCGTCGGGATAGCGCCCGCGGCGAAGCGACGTGGAAGCCGAATCGAGAATCTTGATCAGATCCTCAATGATCGGAACCAAATCTTCAGGCGAGCGGCGATTGGCTGCCGCCAGCGACTTCTGCTTCTCAACAACCGTCACCTGCAACGCGGCCGGGCCGCGGCGGGTTTCACCAACTCCGTACTCGACGCGAGTTCCCGGGCGCAGACGTGCGCCGATCGGCACGGAACTGGCCGGAAGGTAGACTTCCTGACCGTCGTCGCCGGAAATAAAACCGAAGCCCTTCTTGTCGTCGAAGAACTTCACCTTTCCAGTAGGCACCTGACGCTCTCTTTCATAACTATTGAAATACTCCCCCTATTATGGCACTTTCTGGCGCGGGGTGTTCCATCGCCTTCCGTCTCACATCCTGACCGCGGGGAGCGCTCCACTACGCCAAAGGCGCAGAAATCGGATGTCCAACTTTCAATCTTGGTATCTTGATGTTGCATGCCACACGCGTGCCCGTCGTCTGGAGGTTCTATTGAAGAAGACTCACCTTGCCGCCGCTGGCCTTTTCGCACTCGGTGCCGTGCTCATGCCATCCACCGCGCTCGCTGCGCCGCCGATGGATCTCGAGTCGAACTTTACCGACGACGCCGACATCGCAAGTAACGACGCCGAGATCGAGTCGGCCCTCGATGCCATCCCCGGCGACGACCTGTGGATCGTCACGGTTGATAATACCGACGGCAAGGGCGTGCAGGAGTGGGCGGTCGACACACATTCGACGTCCGGCCTCGAGCGTCACGATGGCGTGTTTGTGGTCTCGATTGAAAACTCCGAGGTTGGCTGGCACGCACCTGGCTCCGCGCCCGGGGTCTCACACACGACGATCGACAAGGCACTGACCGACGAGGTCATGGAGATGTTCAGCGCGGGCAACTGGGACGAGGGCCTCCTCTCGTTCGCACAGAACGTCGAGGCCGTGGTCGGCGGCGACAACCCGGTTGTCGGCGGACCCGAGCCCTTCCCGTGGCTGGCCGTTGGCGGAGGCGCCCTCGCCGTCGCAGGTGGCGCGGCCGGCGTCTCGACCCTGCGCAAGCGCCGCAGCGCAGCCGAACTCGAGTCAAGCGCTGACAAGAAGGTTCAGATAGCCTCCAGCGAGCTCCTTGAGACTGACGACGAGGTGCGGGCGGCAACCGCCGAGCTTGAGTTTGCCCGAGCCGAGTTCGGCCTCGAGGCCACCCAGGATTTCCAAAAGACCCTCGTCACCGCGCGAGAGGCGACTCAAGAGGCTTTCCAGATTCACGGGCAGCTTCACGACGTCAAGCCGGAGACTCCCAAGCAGAAGGAGTCGATGGCTGCGAAGATCAGCGAGCTCGTCACCACCGCTCAGGAGGCGCTTGCCGAGCACACGAAGCAGTTCTCGCAGCTACGCGATCTCGCGGCGAACGCGGATTCTAAGGTGGCGGAGATCGAGACGCGCATGAGCGAAATCGCCGGCCGTTCCGATCTTGGCCGTCGCACGCTGAAGAACCTTGAGGTCAACTACCCGGCCTCGGCGCTCGAGACTCTGCGCACCTACCCCGATCAGGTCGCTCACCTGCTTCAGGCCACCGAAGAATCGCTCACGGCCGCACGCGAGGAGCTCGAGGCTGACGATCGCAACGGAGCCGTGCCCTACATTCGCATGGCCGAGGGAACGCTGAATCAGGCGTCGCAGCTCAATGAGACCGTTCTTGACGCTCCGCGCGTGCTCGAAGAAAAGCAGCAGGAGGTAGCCAAGCAGATCGAGTCCCTCTCCTCCGACATCGCGGACGCGAACCGTCTGGCGGCCGATGATGCCTCGGTGACCCCGCTGCGCGTGACGGCCGAAGAGGTTGTTCGCCGCGCGAACGCTGGCCAGACCGATCCCTTCCGCATAGCAGAGGAGCTTCACGACGCCGAGACGAATATCGACCTTGCGCTCGAACCCTTCCGCCAGGCCGATGAGAATCGCAAGAAGTTGGAACTCGACGCCGAACGCGCACGCGGCCTCGCCGCAACTTCGATCCGGGAGGCCGATCAGGCCATCTCGCGCTACCGCTCATCCACCCGCTCCGGTGCACGCGAACAGCTCTCTCGCGCCGAGAGCGATTACGCAGCAGCGAACGCACTGTCCGATCCTCAGGAAAAGATTCGCCTCTACGTCTCTGCACGCCAGGCGGCTAACCGGGCACGCCAAGCCGTCTTCAATGACATCGATCAGTCCTACCGCAACGGCCCCTACGGCTCAGGCCGATACCGCTCCTCCGGCGATGATTCCTTCGCGGGCGCGATGGCCGGATCAATCATCGGCGGCCTCGCCCGCGGCATGATCCTCGGCGGAATGAGCGGTGGCTTTGGCGGCTCAAGCGGCCGCTCTCGAGGCGGCTTCGGCGGAGGCTTCGGTGGAGGCAGAAGCTTCGGCGGAGGCGGCGGAGCCACCGGAGGGCGTCGCGGTTTCTAGCCGCTACCGGCCGGCGTCGTTAGTTTTGTTCATCTACCAACAAGAGTAAATCAATCAGAAAGGTCACTCTCATGGCAGAAAAGCAGTCCATCCTTGGACGTATCTCCCAGTTGGCAAAGGCCAACATCAACGCGCTGATCGACCGCGCGGAAGATCCCCAGAAGATGCTCGATCAGATGGTTCGTGACTACACGAATTCCATCGCCGAGGCTGAGGACGCCGTGGCCGTGACCGTCGGCAACCTGCGCCTTGCGGAGGCTGACTACAACGAGGACATCTCCTCGGCGCGCGAGTGGGGCCAGAAGGCTCAGGCCGCCGTGAACAAGGCGAAGGAGATGCGCGAGTCGGGCAACGAGGAGGGCGCTGGCAAGTTCGACAACCTCGCACGCGTGGCTCTCGAGCGTCAGATCCAGTACGAGGGTGAGGCACGCGCTGCCGAGCCGATGATCACCTCGCAGCAGGAAGTCGTTGACAAGCTCAAGGATGGCCTCAACGTCATGCGCGGCAAGCTCGACGAGCTCAAGAACAAGCGCGACCAGCTCGTTGCTCGTCAGAAGTCCGCCGAGGCGCAGAACCGCGTTCAGGACGCCATCGGCTCGATCAACGTCCTCGACCCGACCTCCGAGCTCTCGCGCTTCGAGGATCGCGTGCGCCGCCAGGAAGCTATCGCCGCGGGCCGCGCCGAGGTCGCCGCGTCGTCGCTGGACGAGCAGTTCGCCGAGCTTGAGTCCTCCACGGAAACGACGGAAGTGGAGGCGCGCCTTGCCGCCCTTCAGTCCGGTGAGGAGCCCAAGGCCATCGAGGGCCGGGAATTCACCGATTACTAAACGCGCACCCTGATCCAGTAACCATGCTGGCCAGAGGTATACACGCACGGACCGCCCCGGTTGGGAAAGATCTCAGTCTCAATTTGAGAGAAACTCCTAATCGGGGCGGTCTTTTGTCCGAATTAGGCTAGACTCCACGTATGTATCTGCTCATCGACGGCGAGAATATTGATGCCACCCTCGGGGTGAACATCCTCAAGCGCGCACCACACCCAGAAGAACGCCCACGCTGGGATCGCGTCCTGAAGTACGATCCATGGGCGGAGGATGAGCCGCAGGCCGCCGACTCGGATGAGTGCACGACGTGCGACGAGCGCGCCGCATCGGGCCTGTTCTTCCTCAACGCCAAGCAGCGCACGGCCATGACCTTCGTGCAGGCGCTACTTGCCATCGGCTGGCAGCCCATTCTCCTGACCTCCGAGGAGCCGCACGTGAAGATCGTGGACGCGGGCATTCAAAAGACGTTGACGGCCATTCAAGAGTCGCGCCCGGGCGCGGATATCGTCATTGCCTCCCACGACGTCGACTACCTTCCGCACCTGTCGAGCCTGCTCGACGCCGGCCACCGCGTTGCGATCATCTGCTTCCGCGAGTACCTCTCGGCGCAGCTGGCCGAGCTCGAGGACCGCGGGCTGAAGATCGTTGACTTGGAATACGACGTCGGCGCGTTCAACCAGATGCTCCACCGCATCTACCCGATCGATCTGCGCGATTTCGATCCGGTGGTCTACCTCTAGGCTTTCGCAGGCTGGGTTCCGTTTTCTTGCGGACGAGTTATCGCCGCGCCCATTTTTGGGGCAAGATTGACGTATGGTCGCACAGCTAGGAAACGATAAGCCCGAGGCAAAGATTTTGGTGGTCGACGACGAGCCCACCATTCGCGAGCTCCTCTCGGCATCATTACGCTTCGCCGGATTCGATGTTGCCACCGCCCAAGATGGCGCCGAGGCGATCCGTGTGGAGCGCGACTTTCAAGCCGACCTCGTGGTGCTCGACATCATGCTCCCCGACATGGACGGATTCGAAGTTCTCGCCGAACTGCGCGAGCGTGAACCGAACCTTCCTGTGCTATTCCTGACGGCGAAAGACGACGTGCAAGATCGCGTGCGTGGCCTCGAGGTCGGCGCCGATGATTACGTCACCAAGCCGTTCTCGCTCGAAGAGGTCGTGGCTCGCATTCACGCGATCTTGCGCCGCACCGCGCCCGAGATGAACGAGACGGAGATCCTGCGTTACCACGACCTCGAAATGGATGAGGACTCCTACGAGGTGCGCCGGGCCGGGCGAGACGTGGAGCTTTCCCCCACCGAGTACCAGCTGCTGCGCTACCTGCTCATCAACGCCGAGCGTGTGGTCTCCAAGATCCAGATCCTCGAGCACGTGTGGGATTACAACTGGGAGGGCGAGGCGTCGATCGTCGAGTCCTACATCTCCTATCTGCGCCGTAAGATCGATAGTGCGGAGGCCCTCGGCATCACCGACCCCGAGGAAGCGGCCGCGCTTGAGCCACTCATCCACACCAAGCGCGGGATTGGATACGTGCTCCGGCGAGCAAAATGACAGCCACGCATTTTCGAGATCACCGGCCCACACCGAAGGTGTGGCGGACTCTTTCTGTCCGCATCGTCTTTGCCTTCATGGTGCTCATGGCGTTCGTGCTCATCACGATTTCCTGGCTCGCCACGGTGACCCTGCGCGGCTCCCTCATCGACGAGACAGATCGGAACCTGCGGTCATCAGGCCGGACGATGGCCACGGTGACGATCGAGCAGCTCCTCGACGATTCCCAGTCTCAGGTGTTGCCGAACGAGTTCTTCCTCTACATCACCTATAACAATCCGTACGAGACCGAGTCCGCTACCCAATTCACGGTCGTCAACCCGATCATTGCGGAGGAGAACGGCTCGCCCGCCAATCCGGCAGAGCTCGCCCAGCGCCCCACATCCGCGCCGTTTACCGTGCCGTCCACGCTCGAGGATCAAGAGTGGCGCATTATTACCGCGGATCTCACCTACTCCCCCACGAATCTGACCTCGGTGGGCTCGGTGGTGATCGGGCTCCCGCTGGAGCCCATCGAGGAGACGGTACGTAACCTCGCGGGCGCGCTCGCCACCCTGGTGCTCATCACCCTCGTGCTCGGCGCGCTCGCCGCCTACCTGCTGGTCGACCAATCGCTGACGGGCCTGCGAGACATCGAGCGAGCCACCCACGAGGTCGCCGCCCGAAATCTCTCGGTTCGCGTGCCCACCGGCACGGACGGCTCTGAGGTTGCGCTGCTCGGCGAGTCCATTAATCGCATGCTCTCCCGAGTCGAGGAGTCCTTCGACGCTCAGGCGGCCTCGGAAAAGCGCATGCGCCAGTTCGTCTCCGACGCCTCGCACGAGCTTCGCACCCCGCTCGCCACTATTCGCGGCTACGCCGAGCTGTATCGCCTCGGCGGCGTTCCCGACGACGGCGTTGAGCTCGCCATGTCCCGCATCGAGTCCGAGTCCGAGCGCATGGCGCACCTCGTTGACGATCTGCTCCAGCTCGCCCGCCTGGACGAGCGCCGCAAGATCCACATGCAGTCGGTGGATCTGGCCACCACCGCGCTCAACACCGTCCAAGATTTCCACGTGCGCGCCCCGGACTGGCCCGCGGACGTCATCGGGCTCGACGGCGGCGAGCCGACCGCCGTCGTCGTGACAGCCGATCAGGAAAAGGTCACGCAGGTCATCACGAACCTCATGTCGAACGTGCTCACGCATACGCCCGAGGGGACGCCGCTCGAGGTGGCTGTCGGGGTGGATCCGGAGAGGCCGGACGTCGGCGTCGTCGAGGTTCGCGACCACGGCCCGGGCATCTCACCCGAAGAATCCGAGCGCCTTTTCGAGCGCTTCTACAGGACGGATGCCTCGCGCTCGCGCGTCAGCGGCGGATCGGGCCTCGGGCTCGCGATCGTCTCCGCGATCATGGCGATCCACGACGGGCAGGCATCCGTGCACGAGACCCCGGGCGGCGGCCTGACAATTCGACTCGAATTCCCCGGCGTGCACACGGACGCGGGCACCGAGCCCGACGACGGCCCGAGATAAGTACGCCCGCAGGCGACAACGCAGCGTCATCGGGCGATAACACCGCGCTTCCAGAACCCCAGCAGAACCCCAGCAGCCGCGGCGCGAAGAGCCGACGCTTATTCGCCGGGAAGCTCAGGGTTCGCGGTGCCCTGATCGAGCATCTCGATGATCTGGCGGCGAACTCGGCCCATGAAGTCATCCACACTTTCGTCGTCGAGGGCCTTCATAGGGGCGCCGATGTACATGCTGACCGGCGGGCGATTCGGCGTCGGCAATACGGCGCCCACGGGCATCGCGTCGTGTCCGCCGCTCATGGCGAGCGGGACGATCGGGATATCAAACTTGATGGCGAGCGCTGCGGCGCCGGTCTTGAACTCGCCCAGCTCGCCGTCGCGCGAGCGCGTGCCCTCCGGAAAAATGAGGATCGGGATGCCGTCACGAAGAAGCCGCGAGGTCATGCCCTTCGCGCGCCCGGCGTTCGGATCTCGCGAGTTGGACTTGCGCTCGATGGGATAGGTGTTGAAGAACACCGAGGTCAGCTTCGACACCGTGGGCTTGCGGTAGAAATAGTCGGCCGCCGCGCCCGTGGCGAGCCGGTCGGTCATGTGGTCTGGCAGCAGGGTGAAGACCATGGGCGCATCGAGATGCGAGGAATGGTTGCCCACCACGATGTATGCACCATCGAGGCCCTCGACGTTCTCCCGCCCGGACACGCTCGTGTTGAGCAGGCTCTTGATCACCGGACGCGTCAAAAACTTCCGCACCCCGCGGCGCGTCTTCTTTTTCGACTCCGAATGGTAGTCGTCGAGCGGATGAAGTTCGCTCATCGACGTCCCTTATTTAGCTTCTTCACGGCTGCTGCAATCACGGGAGCGGGCAGGTGCCGAGCGAGGAAGCCGATGGCTTTAAAACGCTTCGACGGGGTCGAGGTGGTCTTGCCCTTGTCCACGTCTTCAAGGCATTCGGCCACGACGCGGTCGGCGTCCAGCCACAGCCAGCTTGGGATCGACGACGTCGCCACCCCGGATCGCTCGTGGAACTCGGTGCGCACCCATCCGGGGATGAACGACACGACCTGAACGCCGTGCTTGCCAACCTCGATCGCGAGCGAATCGGACCAGACTCGGATAAATGACTTGATCGCAGAGTACGCGCCCATCGGGGCCGCGCCAGCCATCGACGACGTATTGATGATGACGCCCTCGCCGCGCTCTTTCATCGCGGCAGCGGCCGCGCCGCCGATGACCATCGGCGCGAGAGCCATGAGCTGCGTGCCGGCCAGCAGGGCGGTCGCGTCCGCCGTCGCCATGCGCGTATACAGCCCGGCGCCGGCGTTGTTCACAAGGACGTTAATCGGGGAATCCGTGGAGCCGACGCGTTCGGCGACTGCCTGCACGCCGTCGTCGGTGCTCAAATCGGCTGGCAGAACCTCCACGTCCACGCCGAGTTCGCGTAGCTCGCGGGCCGTTTCGTCAAGGCGCTCCGGGTTGCGGGCAGCCAGGACGAGATCGAGGCCGCGGCGCGCAAGGTGGCGCGCAAACGTGAGGCCAAGGCCCGAGGAGCCACCGGTGATCAGTGCGCGACCATGCAAAGGTGAGAAATCAGCCATATGTCCTACGTTCGTCCGCTGAGAAAGCGATGGGAAAGTCCTACGATTTAGATAATAGCCATTCTAGGTAGAATCGCGGCAGTCCTCGAACTGATGGAGTGAGATGTCTCGAATAGAAGTGCCCGCGTGGGTCACACAATCCTTTGTGCGATCCGCGTCCGCGGTGGGTGCGACCTCCTCGCGCGCGCAGATTGAGCAGGCGTGCGCGGAGTTTATTGAATTATGGTCGACGCCGGAGCGTCGCTTTCACGATACGCGCCACCTATTCGACCTGCTCACTCGCGTTGACAGGCTCGCACCGGAGGCACACAACGCCGACGTGGTGCGGCTGGCCGCCTGGGGGCACGGGTGTATGTTCAGCACGCGTGATCAGGTTGCCTACACGCGCAACGGCGGTGAGGACCGCGCCGAGTCTGCGCGCGTAAGTTCAGAGATCTTCCGCGGGCTCGGGATTCCGGATGCGGTTGTGGAGCAGGTGTCCAACCTCATCGCCGGTATGCGGCAGCACGCGGTGCCGGTGCAAGACAACGGCGTTTTCGAGGCGGAGGACATGGATCTGCACGTGCTCGCCGACGCCCACCTGGGCTTCCTAGCGAACCAGCCGCAAAAGTACCGCACCTACATGGCCACCGTACGCGAGGAATACGCTCACATCCCCGCACGTGATTTCGTAGCCGCACGCCTCGAGATCGTCACCCGCCTGTTGCAGCGCAAGAGGTTATTCGCGACGCCGCTGGCCGCCGACTGGGAGGATGCCGCCCGGCAAAACCTCGAGTCTGAAAAGGCGCGGCTAACCGCGGAGCTTGAGCCGGACCAGCCGGCTGGCGAGCCTGCGCAGCCCGCCGAGGCATTGGCGCCCGAGGCCGACGACGCCGAACGGGTGAGCCGGCCGAATGTGGCGCCGTCACAAGCCGTGTACGGCGGATCATCGCTGGAGGAGCCCTCGGCGGACCTCGAGCCGGGGTCGCCGACCAAGGTGTTGACCCCGGAGGAGGCGAAGCAGGCGCGCAGGGACGACGTCGCGCGCGCCTCGCGCGAACGAACGGAGCGCGCCCGCGAAAAGGCCACGGGCAGGGCTCCCGACAACGAGGGCCGCGACACCGAGGACCCCGATAGCCAAGACCTCTCGATCGAGAACACCACTTACGAGGCTACCGCTCCGGACGCCGCTCCCAAGGCCGACGAAGACGATGACGTCCCCTCGGGGCTCGTCGACTAACTCACGCCAAAGGCCCGGGGTACGCCATGTGGTGTACCCCGGGCCTTTCGCCGGGCTGTGCCCGGAAGAGGTGGCTTAGAACATGCCGCCTGCCGCAGCAGCTGCGGCGTCATCGGCGCCGCCAGCCGGCTCCGGCTTGTTCGCAACGACTGCCTCAGTGGTGAGGAACAGACCTGCGATCGACGCTGCGTTCTGGAGTGCTGAGCGGGTGACCTTGACCGGGTCGGCGATGCCGGCCGAGAGAAGATCAACGTAATCGCCGGTTGCGGCGTTCAGGCCCTCGCCCGCCGGGAGCGAGCGAACCTTCTCTGCAACGACGCCGCCCTCAAGGCCAGCGTTCTCAGCGATCTGCTTCAGCGGCGATTCGACGGCGTAGCGGACGATGTTTGCGCCCGTTGCCTCGTCGCCCTCGAGACCGAGGTTCTCGAATGCCTTGTCAGCGGCCTGAAGGAGTGCCACGCCGCCACCGGCGACGATGCCTTCTTCAATAGCAGCCTTAGCGTTGAGCACGGCATCTTCGATGCGCTGCTTGCGCTCCTTGAGCTCGACCTCCGTTGCCGCACCCGACTTGATGACGGCCACGCCGCCTGCGAGCTTGGCGAGGCGCTCCTGGAGCTTCTCGCGGTCGTAATCCGAGGTGGAGTTCTCGATCTGGGTCTTGATGACCGAGACGCGACCATCGATGTCGTCCTTGGTCCCTGCGCCGTCGACGATCGTGGTCGAATCCTTGGTCATGACGACCTTGCGAGCCTGGCCGAGCATCGAGATGTCGGCGTTTTCGAGCTTGAGGCCGACGGTCTCGGAGATGACCTGGCCACCCGTGAGAACGGCCATGTCCTGAAGCATTTCCTTGCGGCGGTCGCCGAAGCCCGGAGCCTTGACGGCGGCGGACTTGAAGATGCCACGGATCTTGTTGACGACGAGCGTTGCGAGCGCCTCGCCCTCGATGTCCTCAGCAATGATGACGAGCGGCTTGCTGGTCTGCATGACCTTTTCGAGCAGCGGCAGCAGATCCTTCATGTTCGAGATCTTCGACTCGACGAGCAGGATGTACGCATCCTCGAGCACGACTTCCTGGCGCTCGGCGTCGGTCACGAAGTACGGGGAGAGGTAACCCTTGTCGAAGGACATGCCCTCGGTGAGCTCGAGCTCGGTGCCGAACGTGTTGGACTCTTCAACGGTCACAACACCTTCCTTGCCAACCTTGTCGAGTGCCTCGGCGATGAGTTCGCCGATCTCCTTGTCGCCCGCGGAGATTGCTGCGGTTGCGGCGATCTCTTCGGTGGTCTCGATTTCCTTGGCGTCCTCGAGCAGCTGCTTGACGACTGCGGCCACGGCCACGTCAATGCCACGGCGAAGCGCGATCGGGTTGGCGCCGGCAACGACGTTGCGCAGGCCTTCCTTGACGAGTGCCTGCGCGAGAACGGTTGCGGTGGTCGTGCCGTCACCTGCGACGTCGTCGGTCTTCTTAGCGACTTCCTTGACCAGCTCTGCGCCGATCGACTCGAACGGATCCTCGAGCTCAATCTCCTTGGCGATCGAGACGCCGTCGTTCGTGATCGACGGTGCACCCCATGCCTTGTCCAGGACGACGTTGCGGCCCTTGGGGCCAAGCGTTACCTTGACGGTGTTGGCGAGCATGTCGAGGCCTCGCTCCATACCGCGGCGCGCTTCTTCATCAAAGTGAATAATCTTTGCCATGCGTATCTAATTCCTCCACGAAAGTGGTCTTCCAGCCGATGCCCGCGACGGACGGTGTGCGCCTGACCGTTCATGTCCCGGCCCCTTGCACGCCTCATCGACTGCACAATTATCACTCTCACCTCGAGAGTGCCAGTTAAGATTCTGGCACTCGAACTCGGAGAGTGCAAATTGGCGCCACGGATTAGGAAGTGAGTTTCACCGATGGCAAAAGATTGAGTCGATGTCTATCAACTTTAGCGGGCTAAGGCTCGTGCGACGAATCCGGCCGCTAACGCATGACAGCGACGATCGACACCTGATATGCGCCGGCAAGATCCGCGTTTTCGACGACGTTCGCGACGCCGAGCGCCTCGGCCGCCGCTTGCGCTGTGCCTTCGTATTCGGGCGCGGAGTAGTAAATCGTGGACTCGGCGGGCTCTGCGCCGCCCTGATAGTCGGCAACAAGGACGTTGCCGAAGCCATGATCCTGCAAGACCGCCTGATTTTCGCCAGCGAATCCGGCTGTGCCCCGGCCGTTGAGGACGAGAATTTGGTGGTTCATGTCCGGCACAGCGACCGGCTCGTCAGTGGGCTCTGGCTCCTCCGTCGGCTCGACCGTGGCCGCGTCAGTTGAGTCGGCGCCGTCGGGGCCGTCCGCACCAGCGACGTCCTCGCCTTGCGTGCCCGCGGCGTCCTCGCCATCGACGGGAGCGGTTGTCTGCTCGGTGGCATCCGGCGTCGTCTCCGCGTCGCTGCCAGACATCGCGTTGCCGAGCAAAATACCCACGATCGGGGCGAGGATGAGCACGGCCAATAGCGCAAGAAGCCACGGGCGCGCGTTAGATGGACGCCTGTGGGCACCGGTTGTGGTGCGCTCAGCAGCCAGCCGGTCAAATTCGTCTTCAGGATAATTTTCAGCCACGGCCCTAGCCTACCGCTAATGGCGCGGAATGCGAGATTCCACGCGGTTAGTGCACGGTTCCCCGTCTCTCCTCAAGGCGCCGATCGCGTAACCTGCGAAGCCGATCCACGAGCACGGGATCGGCACGCCACAACCTCTCCGAATCCAGCAGGTGCGTGAGCAGGAGGTGATACTTCAGCGGGCTCATCTTCATCACTCGCCGAATCGCCTGATCGCGGGTCTTTCCGTGGTGCCACCAC
>NZ_JBHWPL010000068.1:0-7058 GCF_043424875.1 Trueperella sp.
ATCTACCCCAAGACAACAGGCCCCGCCCCAAACAACAGGCCCCGGCACCCTCACCCCCCACACACAAATAGGAGCGCAGGGGTACTCCCCCGGCGCTCCCGTTTGCCGCACTAGATATCCCCTAGTACGGTGGCGCGATTACGGCACACAAACCGCGCGCCCGTCGATCTTGCCCTCGTGTAGCATGCGATATGCCATCGGTGCGAGCTCAAGCGGGAACGGCGTGGTGCGAATCTCGAGTGGCTCGCGCTTGGCCATTTCCACCAGCTCCATGAGCTCGAGCCGGGTGCCCCACAGGGAGTTAGACAGCTCCATCTCCCACGGAACAATGCCGAATCCGACCTTGGCGAAACCGTTGCCAGCGCCGGCAAAAACGACCGCCGACTGGATGCCGCCACAGGCCACGGCGAGGTCCGGGGTGGGCCCGGCCGCCACGAAGTCCAGAACGAGGTCGGCGCCCTTGCCACCCGACAGCTCCATCACCTTCTCGGCCGCCGACTTATCGGACTTCAGCGCGTGATGCGCACCGACTTCCTTGGCGAACTGCAGCTTCGGCCCAGTCAGATCAAGCGCAATGACCTGCGCATCCGACATCCGTCGCAGGAGCTGAATCGCCACGTGGCCCAGGCCGCCCGCACCAATCACAACCGCCGTCGACCCGGCACGCAGCTTGTGCCGGAAACGCTTGATGATCGAGTACGGAGTCAGGCCGGCGTCGTTGAGCGGAGCCATCTTAATGGGATCCTGGTCGTCGATCGGCACGATGTGCTGCACCGAATCGACGGCCATGTACTCGGCCATGCCGCCCGGCTCGGCGAAGCCCGGCGAGATCATGCCGCGGCGGCACAGGTTCTCGTTGCCGCGAGCGCACAGGTCGCACACCCCGCAGCCCCAGCATCCGTAGACGAGCACGCGGTCGCCTACCTCGACACCCTTCGTGCCCTCTCCTAGTTCGACGATTTCGCCGGCTGTCTCGTGACCGAGAGTCATCGGGAGCTTATAACCGTAGACGTCATTGAATGTCTTCTCATCAAGCCCCATGACGAATTCGTCTGAATGGCACAGGCCCGATGCGAGCACCTTGATGACCATTCCACCTGGTGGCGCCGTCGGGTCATCGACGTCGACGTACTCTGGTGGCTTGCCGATCTTCCTATACTGAACTGCCTTCATGGCGTCACCTCTATATGTAGCTATGTGAAAAGCAGTCACAACGAACGCCGTTGTTCGCTGTGACTACAACCACATTTCAACCCAAGACTGTGAATATTCCGACCGAAATCCGCAGGTCGCCTCACTGTCAGGATTACTCGGCGCTGCCGTCAAGGAGATGGTTTGGCACGACGTCGGCCGTGGCGACGTCGTCGGGAACGTTGCGGATGAGGCGCGCGGGCGAGCCGACAGCGACGACGTTCGCCGGCAGGTCCTTCGTAACGACGCTTCCTGCGCCGACGACGGAGTTCTCGCCGATCGTGACGCCGGGCAGAACGATGACGCCGGCGCCGAGCCAGACGTTGTCGCCGATCTCGATGGGGCGCCCGCTCTCCCAGCCATCCTTGCGCGGCGTGGGCTCGAGGGGGTGCTCCGCAGTGAGGAGTTGGACCCGGGGTGCGATCTGGCAGTTCTTGCCGATGCGGATGTCGGCGACGTCGAGGAAAACGCAGTCGAAGTTGACGAAGGTGCCCTCGCCGATGTGGGTGTGAGCGCCGTAGTCGAGGTAGACGGGAGGCCGGATGGCGGCGCCGTCGCCGAATGTGCCGAACAGGTCCCTGGCGATGCGGGCGATCGCCTCGCCGTCGCCAGATGGCGCCGAATTAAGCTCGTCCTGCAGGCGCATCGAGCGCTCGAAAGCTCTCTCGAAGACCGGCCCGCTCGCTTGGTAGAGCTCGCCGGATAGCATTCGCTCGAACAGCTCTTCGCTGCGTTCTTCTGTCACATGAACCCCTCGGGTATCGATCAGATGCCAGAGTCCAGCATAGGAAAATTCCGGCGCAATAGGACGACGACGGCGAAGGCTCGGCATGAAAAGCGAGGGGTAGGGACGAATCCCTACCCCTCGCCCATCACTTGCGCGAATTACTTGATCAGGCCGAGAGCGCGAACGGCGTCGAGCTCTTCCTGAGCGGCCTTGATGTTGCGGTCGATGCCAACCTGGGTGGCATCGGAGATCTCGAGGCCTTCCACGACCTTCCACTCGCCGCCCTCAGCGGTTGCCGGGAAGCCGAAGATCAGGCCTTCAGGAACGCCGTAGTGCGAGCCGTCGGAGTAGATGCCCGGGGTGGTCCAGTCGCCTTCCGGCGTGCCGTTGACCCAGTCGTAGATGTGGTCGATCGCAGCAGATGCAGCCGATGCAGCCGAGGACGCGCCACGTGCCTCGATGATGGCCGCGCCACGCTTGGCGACGGTGGGCACGAAGTAGTCGTTGACCCATGCCTCGTCCACGAGCTCCGGAGCCGGCTTGCCGTCAACGGTTGCCCAGGTGATGTCCGGGTGCTGGTCGGCCGAGTGGTTGCCCCACACGGTCATCTTCTTGATGTCGGCCACGCGGGCGCCGGTCTTCTCAGCGAGCTGCGAAATGGCGCGGTTGTGGTCGAGGCGCATCATGGCGGTGAAGCGATCCTTCGGAACGTCCGGGGCGTTCTGCATGGCGATCACGGCGTTCGTGTTTGCAGGGTTGCCCACCACGAGCACGCGGATGTCATCAGCCGCGTTGTCGTTGATGGCCTTGCCCTGCGGACCGAAGATGCCGCCGTTGGCCTCGAGGAGGTCAGCGCGCTCCATGCCCTTTGTACGCGGGCGGGCGCCAACAAGCAGGCCGACGGAGGAGCCGTCGAATGCCTTGTTCGCGTCGTCAAAAATGTTCACGGACTCAAGAAGCGGGAACGCCGAGTCATTGAGTTCCATTGCGGTACCCTCTGCGGCCTTCAGGCCCTGGGGAATCTCGAGCAGGTTGAGGCGGACCGGGACGTCGTTGCCAAGTAGCGCGCCAGAGGCGATGCGGAACAGAAGCGCGTAGCCGATGTTGCCTGCTGCGCCAGTGACGGTGACGGTAACTGGAGACTTTGCCATGTAGTTAAACTCCTTTGTTGTTTCCAACGCGCCTATGCGCGCACGGGCTAAGTCTAACTGTTACGGCCGGCAAAATTCGGTCTTAAGTCCAAAGCGAAGACCCCGCGTGGACGCTCGGACTCAGGACACGAGTTTTGCCACGGGAAGCAGGTTTGCCGGCATCGGCCTGTCGAGTTCCCATTCGATGGCCATCGGCCTCGATCCGCTGTGGCTGACGTATCTCGCAGTGCCGAGACACGTGTACGGCTCGGTTCCTAAGTCCCCCTTTTTCGATTCCCGCACGAAGAGAACGACGCCGTTACCACGACTTTCGTGGTAAATGTAGCGCTGGCCTGTGGGCGAGTTTGCGCTGGTCCTGGACTGGGACTCCCAGTGGAAACGCGTGGGCGAGATGGCGTAATCGCGGTACATGGTGGACGGGGAGAAGTCCGCCTCAGACTTTTGGAGGGTAATGAGGAGAATATCGGCCTCGAGGTGTTCGACGTATTTGACGCCCTCACGCACATTGCCTGGCTTCTCAGAATCGACGGTGCCCACGCCGAAGCCGGCGAGTAGCTCTTCGCGTGAATAGCGCGCGTGACTCAAAATCGGGAGATTGGCGAATCTGCCGTCAAGCGGACGCGCAAGGGTACGGGAGATCTCTTCCCTCACCGCAAGAACCTGCTCAATCTCTGCCCGCAAGACACGGGACTGGGCGACGTTCCATAGCCGCTCGGCCATTGCGCTCGCCTCACCCGTTGGCCACAGAGAAAAGTAGAGCATGGGTGCAAATGCAGCCGACTCTCCCAGACTCCGGCGTGCGATCGTTGCTTCGGAAGATGTGCGGGCAAGTGCGAGTTCGGCGAGGATGCGCCTGTAGGCGCCAATCCGAGCCGGATCGTTGACGTGGGTAAAGGCACGGATCCGTTTGAGAAGATCGAGCTCGATCGGACTGGCCGCATCGAGCACCTGCCCGTCATCGAGGGCAAGGCTCGCAAACGCGTGCCATGAGCGCGGAATCTGACGGCCTTGCACGGACACGGTCGATGCGCCAGCTCCGTAGACGTCCGCCAGGGATCGGTCGGCGTCGTGAAGATAGGAGCGCAAGGTGTAGGGGCGCTGGTCGCCAGCGTGGTTACGGATATCGGCGGTCAGCTCACGGCCAGAGAGCGAGAGTTTGGACTTGAGGCTCGTGAGCACTTCCTCTTTGGTAACGCGGTCGAGGACAATGCGAGAACCGGCCGGCAAGAAGGGGAAGTCCGCATCGGTCGCCCGGCGGAGTTTTGCACGACCTAGGCCTGTCAGCGCACGAAGCTTGACATCGAACCGGAAGTTGGCGTGCTGGTGGCCGACGAAATCGAGGACGGTTAAGACGGGCTTGGTCGGTGTGCGCCGCAGGCCACGGCCAAGTTGCTGGAGGAAAATCGTGGCCGATTGTGTCGGTCGAGCCATGATCACCGTGTCAACGTCCGGGATGTCGAGGCCCTCATTGAACAGGTCAACGGCAAAGAGTGCGTTGATCTCACCGGCGCGAAGTGCGGCGAGTCCATCCGCGCGTTCGTCCTGATTCGAGGAACCGGACAGCGCTCGGGAAGGTATGCCCGCCTCGGTGAAGTAATCCGCCATGAAGCGGGCATGCTCCACCGTCACGCAAAAGCCCAGAGCTTTCATTTGGCTGACGTCCGTGACTATTCGGGTGGTGTTTTCCACGATCTTGGCGGCACGGGCTCGGTCTGCAACATATAGCGCGGCGAGCTCGGACTGGTCGTAGTGACCGCGCCGGAACGTAACGCGGCTCAGATCAGTACCGTCTGCAATTCCGAAGTAGTGGAATGGCACGAGGAGGTCGGCATCGAGGGCATCCCACAAACGCAATTCAGAAGCCACTCGACCTCCAAAGAATGCGTTCGCCACGTTCACCCCGTCCGCACGCTCCGGCGTTGCTGTCAATCCGAGGAGCTCTTTCGGCTGGAAGTAGTCGAGCACGCGACGATACGAGGCCGCGTCCGCGTGGTGGAATTCGTCGATGACAACCACATCAAAATGGTCCGGCTCAAATAGATGCTGGGCGTTGCGAAGAGATTGCACAGAAGCAAAAACGTGGTCAGCTTCCGTGGGTCGGAACCCACCCACAAAGAGCTCTCCGAAAGAACCATCGCGAAGCACGTCACGATAGGTGTGCAAGGCCTGCTCGAGGATTTCGCGGCGGTGGGCAACGAAGAGTAACCGCGGACGAACCTTGGCTCCCCCGTTATGTAAGCGGTCGATCAGTCGCAGATAATCGAGAGCGGCTACGACAGTCTTTCCCGTACCCGTGGCTGCGACGACGAGGTTCGCGTGCCGCCCGCTCTCCCGCTCGGCTTCAAGCTCGTCGAGCATCACCTCTTGGTGCGGGTATGGCCGTACTTGGAGAGATGTCACGCTCGCGAGTGTCGACGCTGGCGTCGCCGATCCTCCCGGCGGGGAGAAGCGAGCGCGTGCTAGGGCGTTGTCGAGACGGTCGGCATCCGTGGCTGGATCGTAGACCTCGTAGTCAATAGCCGACCAGTAGGACTCGAAGGTGGCGGAGAACTTGGCGAGAACGTGGGCGGTCGTCACCTCGCTGACGCGAACGTTCCACTCGACTCCATCCGTCATGGCGCTACGCGAAAGATTGGATGAGCCAATATAGGCAGTCGAATAACCGGAATTACGGTGGAAGATCCAGGCCTTCGCATGCAGCTTCGTGGAGGCCGAGTGATAGTTGACGCGAATCTCGGCGCCAAGGCGCGCGAGCTCATCGAGAGCCTTGCGCTCGGTTGCGCCGATATACGTGGTGGTCAGTACTCGAATGGGCACTCCTCGGCGAGCAAGCGATTCAAGACCCGACATGAGTGTCCGCACGCCGGTCCATTTGATAAACGATCCGAGCAGGTCCACTCGGTCAGCCGAGAGCATTTCCTTCGTAATTTCCGCGGCAAGGCCCGGATCGTGAGGGCCGTTCGTCAGGAGTGCGACGTCGGCGAGTGGAATTTCCGGACGGTCGGGAGGGCCTGTGACGGATCGTGGTGTCAGGGAAAGAAGTTGGTCAGGTGACGGAGTAACTTTCTTGGTCTCGCGTCCGGCGTCGGTTTCGCGGACTCGCAGTTGGGAAGGGCTCGGAAGAAGGGCGAGCAGACGATTCGTGAGTGCGAGCCGATCCTCGGGTTTCTCCTGTACGAGAGCGCGTTCGATACGACCGGCCAAGTGGGTGGTCAGGACATGAGGAGCATCAGCGGGATCGATCGCGGCGCTGACCGGGTGCAGATCCGTGCTGGCGAGCAAGCGGGCAAATTCATCGTCGATCAACCGCTCGTACAGTCCGGGCGACAGCTCGGATGAGTCACTGTTCTGGGGTGTATCTCCCGGTTGTAAACCCTTGTCTCTACCTGTCACGGGACCAGGTTAGCAGCCTTGCAATCCTTGCGCTGCCGGATATTCAGCGTGAGACCAAAAACGACGCGCTCGTGCCCCCGCGCGAGAGTGAACATCTACTTGGTGCGCTTGTCGAGGTAGTAGTTGGTGACCCTCGCGAGGAGGAATCCTGCTTCGCGGTCGCCTCCTCGCCGCAAATAGGACTTCGATTGTCAGACGGGCAAAGTGCTCGTCTGCCAATCGCAGCACGGTGGCTGGGAGCCTTGTTCGCCGGACGGCGCCGATCGGCCTTCGCTACCATGAGCGGCGTACTATTCGGGTCGAGTTTGTCTCGGCGGCGCACCAATCGGAGAAGGGCGTACCAATCGAGGGGGTCCAGAACCCATTTGGTACGCCGCCTGGCGTGGGTGAACCCATTTGGTACGCCGCTCGGGGTTCGGCAACGCCGCGGCAGGCATGGGTGAACCCATTTGGTACGCCGCTTGGGGCCGGCAACGCGGCGGCAGGCATGGGTGAACCCATTTGGTACGCCGCTTGGGGTTCGGCGACGCCGCGGCAGGCATGGGTGAACCCATTTGGTACGCCGGGCTAGGGTTTGACTGCCCGGTGGCGACTAA
>NZ_JBHWPL010000069.1:0-13828 GCF_043424875.1 Trueperella sp.
CCCTTTCGTCAAGGCGCTTTTGTCCAGTCGTCCGCGTTCTTGTCGAAAAGCCGGAGCCTGCCTGCGGAAATTTTGCCACCAACTTCTTTAACAAAAGCGAGTGGAACCACCATAATCACACGCACGATTACCCACATCGCCCACATGATTCCAGGCCGCTACCAGTGTTTGAGACCCGCCCAACTTGAATGGACCTGCCAGAATCTTCGCGGATTCAGCGAACCGAATTCACCAAGTGGGCGGACGCGGGCGCGTCGGTCCACGAGTCTCCGCCGAGTTCCCCCGGAAGCCCAGCGTTCTCGGGGACGAACACCGGCTCGAGGTAGCGCGCTTCCACGCCGTCCTCGCTAATGATGCTCACGTACCCGTACCGTTTAATGGCCGCGCGCTGGTGTTCGTAGTCCTTGAGCGCGGCGATCACCCAGCCGGACAGGGAGAGCACACTGACCAAATTCAAGATCGTGATGGTAAACATGGCCAAATCCATGAGCACCCATACGAACGGCAGCGCGAGCACGGCACCGAAAAACGAGAAGATGACCATGAATGCGCGACCCACCATGTGCACCGCCGTGTTGTCGCGAAGGAAAACGAGATTTGCCTCGCCGTACGCGTAAGCACCGAGGATTGAGGAGAAGCCGAAGAAGAAGATCATGATCGCCATGGGCCAGGCCATCCAGGTGCCGAGCGTGTCGGTGATGGCGACTGTGGTGAGCACGCCGGAGTCGTCGGGCACGGCTGTGGAAAGATCGAGCACGCCGGAGGTCATGATGATAAAGCCGGTGGCCGTGCACACGAACATGGTGTCGAGGAAAACGCCGAACGACTGAATCAAGCCCTGCTGGACCGGGTGCGCCACGGTGGCGGTGGCGGCCGCGTTCGGGTTCGTGCCCATGCCGGCCTCGTTCGAGAACAGGCCGCGCCGCATGCCGTTGATCAGCGCCGCGACCACGCCGCCGGCCGTGCCCGCGAGCGCCTCGCGCAGGCCGAAGGCAGAGAGGAAGACGTCCGAGAAGAAGGCGGGAAGGGCATCGATGTTCACCACGATCACGGCCACGGCGGTGATCAGGTACGCCAGTGCCATCGCGGGCGAGATCACCTCGGTTGCCTTGGCAACCCCGCGCACGCCGCCAAACACGACGACGGCCGTTAGCGCCGCGACCACCAGCCCGGTCACCCACGGCTCGACACCGTGGGAGTTAGCCAGCACGCCCGCAATCGTGTTCGATTGGACCATCGGCATCGCCACGGTCATCGAGAACACCATAGACACGGCGAAGGCGATCGCGAGCGGCCGCGAGCGCAGCCCCCGCAGAATATAGGTGGCCGGCCCGCCGCGGAACGTGCCATCGGGGTGGCGCTTCTTGAAGATCTGGGCGAGCGTCGCCTCGGCAAACGCCGTGGCCATGCCGAACAGCGCCACGATCCACATCCAAAACAGCGCGCCCGGCCCGCCGAGGATGATCGCGAGCGCCACGCCCGTAATGTTGCCGATGCCGATGCGCGTGGCCATGCCGATCGCAAACGCTTGGAACGACGAAATGCCGCCCTGAGCGCCCTTGCGCGAATCCATGACGTAGCGGGCCATGTGGCCGATGTGGCGGAACTGCAGACCCTTGGAGCGGAACGTCAGGTAAATGCCGGTGCCGGTGAGCACGGCGAGCATGATCCACGTGTACAGCCAGTCGCTCACGCCCGTCAGCGTTCCCGTCAGCGGCCCCGTGACCGAATCTAGCCATTCCTGAATCTGTTCCATATCATCGTCCTTCGAGCGTGCAGTGCGTTGCGTTAGGCCCGACGACGACGGCCCTCGCCGCGTCAAGATTCGCACCCTTCGCGGTGACAAGTTTTGCATAACTCGTGGTAGATCGCCGATCGCGCCAGCATGTGACCAATTCGAAACTGAATCGGACGTCAAAGCCCAAAAAGGCGTTGGCTGTTTCATTAACCGTGTCGTAATCTATTTGTTGGCACCTGTTCACATTGCGTGTGGCGCACCGCGCCAGCCAGCGTGCGAGTGATGCCACCCATTGCACACATAGTTAGCGGAGGCACGAGCCCCTTGTCTGGTTTCTTAGGTCGCTTTAGCGGTCAGCACGAAGTTCAGGAACTCCTCAACGCGCAAGCAACACACCTGGTCCGCGCAGCAAAGGTATTGGCCGAGATGGTCAGCGCCGATTCGCACTCGCGTACAGAGCTCAACGAGAAGCTGCACGAGATTGAAAACGACGCCGACACCGCGTCTCACCAAGTCCTCAAAGAGGTCGGCTCCCGCTTCGTCCTCCCCTACGACCGCGGCGATCTGATCCGCCTCACCGGCGCGATCGACGACTGCGTTGATGCCATGGACGAGGCCGGAGACAACCTCGTTCTCTACCGCATCGGCGAGGTTTCGCCCAAGCTGCACGAGATCACCGACATCATCGTCCAGTGTGCCGAGCAGGCCGTCGTCGCCGTTGGGAAACTGAAGAAGATCAACCCGTCGATCCGCAACGTCTGGCTCGAAATCAACAACCTCGAGAACCGCGCGGACGTACTGTACCGCGAGCTCGTCACGCACGTGTTCGACTCCGATCGCACTCCGAAGGGGCTTATTGCCTCGAAGATCACCCTGGACTCGTTCGAGGCCGCGGTTGATTCGTTTGAGGAGCTCGCCGCCACGGTTGAGCTTCTCACGCTGAAGGAGTCCTGATTCCGTGGATCCGATTCTGACGCTGGTCATAATCACCGTCGTGATCGCCCTCGTTTTCGATTACACGAACGGATTTCACGACGCCGCCAACGCCATCGCCACCTCCGTGGCAACCCGTGCGCTGACCCCGCGTGTTGCGCTCCTCATGGCCGCGGTCATGAACTTCATCGGCGCCCTGCTTGGTACGGGCGTGGCCGAGACGATCGGCTCCGGCATCGTGGATGTGAGTGCCACCGATGGCATGAACGGGCTCCTTGTGGTGTTGGCCGGTCTTCTTGGCGCCATCACCTGGAACCTCATTACGTGGTGGTTTGGCCTGCCGTCGTCGTCGTCGCATGCTCTCATCGGCGGTCTCGCGGGCGCTGGTCTGGCTGCCGCGTTCGTTGTGCACTGGGACGTGATCGGCACGAAGGTGATTCTGCCGATGTTTATCTCGCCCGTCGTGGGCTTTACGCTGTCGTATCTGCTGATGAAGGCACTGCTTAATACGTTTAAGAATGCGACGTACAAGCGCACGATGAAGCGCTTCCGCGTCGCCCAGACGATCTCCGCCGCCGCCATGGCTCTCGGCCACGGCCTGCAAGATGCGCAAAAGACGATGGGCGTGATCGTGATCGCGCTCGTTGCCGGTGGTTACCATGAGGGCACGTCGATCCCGCTGTGGGTCAAGCTCGCTGCGGCCGGCGCGATTTCGGCCGGCACGTACGCCGGTGGCTGGCGCATCATGAAGACCCTCGGCACCAAGATCGCCGACCTCAATCCGGCCCAGGGCTTCGCCGCCGAGACCGTTGCTGCCAGTGTTCTGTACACCACCGCCTTCGTGTTCTCCGCCCCGATTTCGACCACGCACACGATCACCTCGTCCGTGATGGGCGTGGGCGCGACCCCGCGCCGCTCCGCCGTCCGGTGGGGCACCGCTGGCAACATCGTGGGCGCCTGGTTCATCACGTTCCCGGCCGCCGGCTCGATCGCGGCGCTGTTCAGCCTGCTGTTCACCCAGTTCGTCTAGGCATTCACGCAACCGGGGCAAGTCCCAACCAAACCGGGCAGGAACTTCCTGCACCATTTGGCCATTTCCTGCACCACTTGCCCTGAGTTGCCGGGTGGGCGTCGCAGCGGACCGACGCAGGCCCCCAGCGAGGGGCAAAGCAAAAGCGGGGCGCTCAAGAGGAAATGAGCGCCCCGCCCCCGTGCGAGCACGTCCCTGCGCGGCTACCCGAATGCCGCCAGGACGCGTAGATCAGCCGAAGCGGCCGGAGACGTAATCTTCCGTCTCCTGGTGCGTCGGGTTGGAGAAGATCTTCTCCGTGTCGTCGAACTCGATGAGGTGGCCGGGCTTGCCTGTGCCCTCGATGTTGAAGAAGCCGGTCTTCTGGGAGACGCGGGCGGCCTGCTGCATGTTGTGCGTGACGATCACGATCGTGTAGTCCTCCTGCAGCTCCTGCATGAGGTCCTCGATCGCGAGGGTCGAGATCGGATCGAGAGCCGAACACGGCTCATCCATCAGCAGCACTTCAGGCTTCACAGCGATCGCGCGCGCGATACACAGGCGCTGCTGCTGACCACCGGAGAGCGAGGAGCCCGGGCGACCGAGACGATCCTTCACTTCCTCCCACAGGTTCGCGCCGCGCAGCGACTCTTCCACGATCTGCTCGCCCTCGGACTTGGACAGATCGCGCTTGTTGAGCTTCATGCCGGCAAGCACGTTGTCGGCAATCGACATCGTGGGGAACGGATTCGCGCGCTGGAACACCATGCCAACGTGCTGGCGAACCTGCACGGGATCGACGCCGGACTCGTAGATATCCTGACCGTCGATGTTCACGTGTCCCTTGACGTGCGCGCCCGGAATAACCTCGTGCATGCGGTTCAGTGAACGGAGGAAGGTCGACTTTCCACAGCCCGACGGGCCAATGAGGGCCGTGATCGAACGCGGTTCGATGTCAACAGTCACGTCTTCTACCGCGAGGAAATCGCCGTAGTAAATATTGAGGTCCTTGACCTTAATGCCTTCAGACATTGAGATTCCTTTCCTGGGGCTTGGCCCCGTGAGGCTCGTGCCTCGTGCGGCCTCGGCCGCAATCCGCGTGGACTACTTCTCGCCTGCCGGAGCGAAGCGCTTGGCAATGAAACGAGCGAGCAGGTTCAGAAGAAGAACGATGAGGATGAGCAGGAGGGCTCCGGCCCAGGCCTCGGCGGAATTTCCGGACTTGTACTGGTTGTAGACGTAGACGGGCAACGTGTACATCTGGTTCTGGAAAATATTGTAGTTGTAGAAGTCGGTGGTACCGGCGGTGATCATGAGCGGAGCGGACTCGCCAATGATTCGCGCGGTCGCGATGAAGATACCGGAGATGATTCCCGAGACGGCGGTGCGCAGCACCACGCGGATAATCGTTCCGGCCTTCGTGACTCCCAGTGCGTAGGACGCCTCGCGCAACTCGTTAGGAACAAGGCGCAGCATCTCTTCGGTATTCCTGACCACGATCGGGGTCATGAGCACCACGAGCGCGATTGCGCCGGCGAAACCGTTCTTGAACTGCGCCTGCCCGAACAGGGCCTGGTTGATCATCGGGATGATCGCCGCCGCAAACAGACCGGCCACGATCGACGGAATACCCGTCATGATGTCCACCATGAACGTGATGACCTTCGACAGCGTTCCCTTGCCGTATTCGACAAGGTAGACGGCGGTCAGGATTCCGAGCGGCACCGCGATCAGCGCGGCCATGCCTGTGATCATGAAGGTGCCGACGACGGCGTGCCCGGCGCCCGTCACCGTCTCCGGGTTGGACTGGCCGAACGTCGTCGACGTAAAGAAGCCGCCAGCCGTCATGCGGGTCCAGCCCTGGACGAGAACCGTCCACAGAAGCGAAACCAGCGGAATAACCGCGGCGATGAACGTGCCGGTGATGACCGACGTCAGCAGGCGATCGGTGCCGTAGCGCCGGCCTTCGACGCCGAAACCGAAGCCAATGATGACCACGAAGTACACGACGAGGAAGGTTAGAACGCCGGCCACGCCGCTGCCGGCAATGCGTGAGACGAGGAATCCGATGAGGAGGGCCGCCACGATCGCGGCGATGTTGAACCACTTCGGCAGGTACTTTTGAGAACCCGAACCAATACTCTTCGGGGACTTCATCTTCGGGGAGGTAACTGGTGCGACACTCATGCGTTTGCTCCTGAGAACTCTGCGTAGCGAGCAACGATCGACCTAGCGATGAAGTTAACCACGAACGTAATGACGAACAGGATCAGGCCGAGTGCGATCAAGAAGTCGGACTCGATGCCGGAGGCCTCGGGGAATCGCAGGGCGATCTGAGAGGCGATTGTCGAATGTTGCCCCGGACTCATGAGGTTGAAGTTGATCATCAAGCCCGGCGAGAGAACCATGAGCAAGGCCATCGTTTCACCGAGCGCTCGACCAAGGCCAAGCATCGACGCCGACACGATTCCGGAGCGTCCGTGCGGGATCACAACCATCTTGATCATTTCCCAGCGGGTTGCACCGAGTGCGAGCGATGCTTCTTCCTGCAGACGCGGGGTCTGGAGGAACACTTCGCGTGCGAGCGAGGTGATGATCGGGAGAATCATGATGGCGAGAATGATGCCGCCCATGAGAATGTTACGGCCCGGCGGGACGAACGCGGCGGCGTCCGGTGCGAGCGGCCACCATTCCCAGTTCTGCGCGGCATAGCTGAAGCCCGGCAGGCCACCCTGCCAAACTTCGTCGCCGTTTTCGAGTCGCTCAGGCGTGCCGGAGATCCATTCGAGGATCGGGGTCAGGACTGAGGACAGCCACTCGAAGATTGGCCGCATGATCGGCTCAAGCGTCCACATGCCCCACAGGCCGAAGACCACCGAGGGGATTGCTGCCAGAAGATCGATGACGTAGCCGAAGGCGGATGCGAGTTTGCGCGGTGCGTAGTGCGAGATAAACAGCGCGATACCGACGGCGAACGGCACGGCGATGATGAGCGCGATGATCGACGCGAGAAGCGTGCCGAAGACTGTCACGCCGGCGAACTGCCAGAACGTCATTCCTCGGGTGAAACCGATGCGTTCCGCAAGTTCCTCACCTGGCGTGACGAGAATGTTGCCTGAGGAGATCAGCAGGAAGATAAAAACTGAAGCGAGAAGGACGAGGATAGAAATTCCCGCTGCTGTGGAGATGCCGTTGAAGAGCTTATCGCCCGCCCGCTTACCGCCGCGGCCGGGCTTCATGCTGGCTCTGCGTTCGGAAATGGTAGGCGCCTGCGTCGGAGGTGCCTCGGGGGCATCGTCCACCTTCGCATCGGCAGAGTGGTCAACGTGAGTCACGTCATACTCCGATCTTTGACGTGGTTGCGGGCCAGCCCGAATGAGGCTGGCCCGCACCCACGTTAAGTGGTCAACTTAGTTGGTCTGGATCTGGTCGATCGCAGCCATTGCCTGCTCGCGCAGGTCGTCCGAAATCGGGGCGTTACCGCCATTGGCCCCAGCAGCGGCCTGCTGGCCATCTGCCGACGTCATGTAGGTGAAGTACTCCTTGACGATCTCAGCGGTGTTTGCATCATCGTACTGGGTGCAAGCCACCAGGTACGAAATCATGACGACCGGGTAGGCATCTGCAACGCTGCCGTCACGCTTGAGGTCGACGGTCAGGATGCGGTCGGTTGCGTCGTCGGTCTTTTCAGAGTTATCGACGATTGCTGCTGCTGCCTCGGGCGAGTACACGAGGTATTCGCCTGCAACTTCAACTGCAACCGTGCCGAGGTCGCCGATCTGCGAGGCGTCGGCGTAGGTGATAGTACCCGGGGTCGAGGTCACGAGGTTGACGACGCCGGCGGTCTGCTCAGCGGACTGCGTGCCCGAGAGCGGCCAGGTGTCGGACGGCTCGTGCGTCCACAGATCCGAAGCCTCCGCGAGGTACTGCTGGAAATTCTCGGTGGTGCCGGAGTCATCCGCGCGGTTGACCGGGATGATCGGCTGTGCCGGAAGCTCGATGTCTTCGTTCAGCTCAGCGATAGCTGGATCGTTCCACTCGGTGATGTCGCCGTTGAAGACCTGTGCAAGGACGTCAGCCGACATGTTGACGTTCTCGATGCCGTCAAGGTTGAAAGCAATCGCGATCGGGGAGATGTAGAGCGGGAGCTCGAGGGGCTCTTCGCCACCGCAACGCTCGGTTGCCAGGTTGAGCTCTTCCTCGTCGAGGATCGAGTCGGTGCCTGCGTAGTGGACTTCGCCCGCGATGAACTGGTCGCGGCCCGTGCCCGAACCGGTCGAGTCGTAGTTGACGATCGCGCCGGTGTTCGACGTGAAGTTATCACGCCATGCCTGCTGTGCGTTCACCTGCGAGGAAGCGCCGGAACCGTTGATGGTTCCTTCGAGGCTGCCACCTGCGTTGTCGCCACCGTTGTCTCCGCCACCGGTCTCGTCGGTGCATGCGGCCAGACCGAGCGCGAGCGTCAGAGCTGCGATGCCGGCCATTCCGCGGTTACGTGCAATCTTCACAGTGTTCCATCCTTCTAGATGTCGTTTCCGTAAGAGGTTGACAACCCCTTGCCACGATCCACACTAAAGCGGCTTCATTGACGGTCAGCAATCGCAAGGTTAACAATTCGTTAACTCGCTGTAAGGTCGAACACAATCTTGCATTCGCCCGCCCGATTTTGGGATTTTAACTAGGCGATGTGGGGATTATCGCCAGTCGATGTCAGGATTCTCGCTATGTAACCTCGCACTTTTGACCGGCCTGATCCCGGGCTTCTCACTAGTCGATGAGCGGGCGAATCTTCTCAAGCGCGACGATCGTCGGCGCCTTACCGCGGCGATTGGCGACGTGCGCGACGATCACCTCGCCGGTCTTTAACCACGGATCCTTCTCGGGCACCTGGCGCATGATCGCCTGAGGCGTGTACTCCTCAAGAGTCTCCATCACCGTGGGAAGAGTCGGACGGTGCAGGCACGCCACGGTGGGGCGCATCTCCTTGCGCAACCACTTCCGCACGAGCGCCGCCACTGCCTTGGGCTTCTTCTCATGCGCCGTCTCGGTCAGCTCGTCCTTCGTTTCGACGTCGTACCCGGTGGCTTTCGCGTAGGGTTCCACGGATTCCACGCAACGCCGCCACGGGGATGACACAACTCGCTCCACCCCGTACGCCGCGAACACTCGCACGAGAGATTCGGCGCGCTCGTACCCCGTCTTGGTGAGCGGGCGGGTCTCCTCTGCCCCTTTGCCATCCTTGTCTTTCCACGCCGAGCGCTTCATTGCGCGGGTATGGCGGGCAAGGAGTAGTGGGACTGTCTGGTGCTTATCGTCGGACCACAGATCCTTCATGTGGCCGAGAATTTCGCGGTCGCCCTTGTGGGTGAGCATCTTCTTCGCCTGCTTGATCGTCACCCAGCGGACCTCGTCCACTTCCTTCTTCGACGCAAGACTTACCTTCGGGCGCACCTTCACCGCCGGATTCGATTTCTCAATCTCAGTGGCGAGCCAGTAGCGCACTTCCTTCGTCCGGCCACCGGCGATCGTGTAGTGCTGCCAGCCGAGCGGGGCGCCAAGCACAATGTCGAGCCCGGCCTCCTCGCGAATCTCGCGAATGCAGCACTCGTGCAACGACTCGTCGCCTTTCACCTTCCCCTTCGGGAAAGACCAGTCATCCCACGAGGGCCGGTGAACAATCAGGACCTGCGTATTGCGGTCCTTCTTGCGCCAAATAACGGCACCGGCTCCCCTGACGTCTGGTTTGGACAAGACAACTCCTCCAGTAATGTCCGAAATTTCTACCCGCTGTGTGCGTGGCGGTTACACCACTGCACATTAACAGCCGAAAGTTAACGGATCGGCCCTCGCGGTGTGAACCTAACCTCGGTCTGCCACGGTTTCGCGAGCGCGGGACATGAGCTGATCTTGAATGTGCGGAAGCTTGAGCCCATCCACATCAGTCGTCACGTGCTCCCACCCATCGGCCTTCATGTGCCACGACTGCACCTCGTCCGACGTCGCCCGGCGCACGAGCTCGATCAGGAACTCCTTCTGATCCTCCTCCACCACGCGGATGAGCGCTTCAACTCGGCGATCCAAGTTGCGGTGCATCAAATCCGCAGATCCAATCCAGACCTCTGGATCGTCGTCGTTGCAGAACGCATAAATACGCGAATGCTCAAGGAAGCGGCCAAGAATCGAGCGCACGCGAATGTTCTCGGAAAGACCGGGGATGCCGGCGCGCAGGCAGCAGATGCCGCGGACCTGGATGTCCACGGGTACGCCCGCCTGGGAGGCGCGGTACAGGGCGTCGATGATGCGCTCGTCCACGATCGAGTTGCACTTGAGGCGGATCCATGCGGGCTTGCCGGCTTCAAGGTTCTCGATTTCGCGGTCGATGCTCTCGATGAGGCCAGTGCGGATGCCCGTGGGCGCCACGAGCAGTCGATGGAATTTCGCCTTGGGCGCGTAACCAGAGAGTTGGTTGAACAGGCGCGTGAGGTCCTGGCCGACGTCGCGATCGCACGTGAACAGGCCGAGATCCTCGTAGCCTCGCGCCGTCTTCGGGTTGTAGTTACCCGTGCCCACATGGCAGTAGCGGCGCAGCCCGTCCGATTCCTGGCGCACGACCAGCGAGAGCTTGCAGTGCGTCTTCAACCCCACGATGCCGTAGACGACGTGGACGCCCGCCTGCTCGAGCTTGCGAGCCCACTCGATGTTGTTCTCCTCGTCGAAGCGCGCCTTAATCTCAACAACCGCGAGCACCTGCTTGCCGAGATTCGCCGCCTTGATCAGCGCATCCACGATCGGGGAATCGCCCGACGTGCGGTAGAGCGTCTGCTTGATCGCGAGCACCTTCGGATCCTCCGCGGCCTGGCGGATGAAGTGCTGGACCGACGTCGCGAACGACTCGTACGGGTGATGGACGAGGACCTCCTTGCGGCGAATCGCCGCGAAGATGTCCGGCATCGAGGCCGACTCAACGTCCGAGATCCCCTTCGCCGTGACGGGCACGAACTTCTTGTACTTCAGGTGCGGACGGTCCAGATCGTGAATGACATTCAGACCCGTCA
Organism: Trueperella sp.; assembly: GCF_043424875.1. NCBI lineage: Bacteria > Bacillati > Actinomycetota > Actinomycetes > Actinomycetales > Actinomycetaceae > Trueperella > Trueperella sp. The sequence goes on from NZ_JBHWPL010000069.1 coordinate 10,736, forward strand.
GGTCGAGTGGCGCTGGGAGCGGCAGCACGTCGTCGTCGCGAACTCCCAGCTCACGGACCAAAAGCTTGAGCACACGCTTGGAAATATCTTCCTCAACCTCGAGGCGAACAGCCTGGCCGAAACGGCGGCGGAGCAACTCCTTTTCGAGGGCTTTGAGGAGGTTTTCGGCGTCGTCTTCTTCGACCTCGAGGTCCTCGTTGCGGGTGACGCGGAAGGTGGAATACTCCACCACCTCCATGCCCGGGAACAGCGACTCGAGGTGAGCGCCGATGACCTCCTCGAGCGGGATATAGGAGGTCTTGCCGAACTCGTCCACCGGCACGTCCTCCGGGCGGTACGGGCGGCCATCAGAATCCACGGCGATGAAGCGCGGCAGGAGCGGCGGGACCTTCACGCGGGCGAACAGCTCGTTGTTGTTCTTCGGGTTGCGCACGAGCACCGCGAGGTTGAGCGACAGGCCCGAGATGTACGGGAACGGGTGAGCAGGATCCACAGCGAGCGGTGTGAGGACCGGGAAAATCTGCTTGCGGTAGAACTTGGACAGGCGGTCCTTTTCCTTATCGTGCAGGTCCGACCAGTGCTGGATGACGATGCCGACCTCTGCGAGCTTGGGCTGGACGTCGTCGCGGAACACGTTGGCGTGGCGCTCCTGGAGCTCCTTCGTGCGGATCCTAATGCCCTCGAGCACCTGGCGGGGCGCGAGGCCGGACGCCTTCGTCGTCGCCATGCCCGTAGCGATGCGGCGCATCAGGCCGGCCACGCGGACCATGTAGAACTCGTCTAGGTTGGAGGCGAAAATCGCGAGGAACCAGGCGCGCTCGAGGATGTGGAGATCCTGATCCTCCGCCTGCTCGAGCACGCGCTCGTTGAAGGCGAGCCAGGACAGCTCGCGGTCGAGGAAGCGGCCATACGGGAGGTCGCCCTCGTGGAGCTCCTCCTCTTCGGCTTCGGCCTCGCGCACGAGCTCCTCAGCCTCCTCGACGAGCTCGTCAGTAGAGACAGCCGTGCCCATACGCATCCCCTCGAGGACGCGGGCGCGCAGCGCCTGCACGTCGTCCTTCGACAGCTCCTTGAGTTCCTCATCAGTTTCAATAATCTCGTCGAGAGATTCAGGCAATGTTTCTTCGAGGTCGATGTGGTCAGCCGCCGTCGACGGGGTCAAATCAGGGGTTAGCTCGCTCATACCAAAATAGTCTCAGAATTGGGCCGGGATTATCAATGGCAGCGGGCTAGAGCGAGTACTGGGTGTGGGTTTCGAGGACGTCGAAGCCGGCGCGATAATAGGAGCGCACCGCCGGCTCGTTCTCGAGGTCCACGTACAGGATCGCCCGCTGGAATCCGTGGCCGCGCATGATCTTGAGCATGAGGTTCGACAGCGCGCCGCCGAGGCCCTGGCCCTGAATCTGCGGATGGACGCCAAGCACGTAGAGCTCCACCAACGAATCCGACTGTGGCTTGAGCCAGAGGTAGGCCAGCGGCTTGTCGCCGTTAAGCCCGTTCGCGGTGGCGACCGAGGCGCTCATGGAGGCGCCGTCCGCGATGTCGTCCGGCTGGCCGACCTGCGTTGGGCGCACGAGAAGGAGGAGTTCGGGGTCGAACCAATCCTGCGAGAAGCGCTGGCGCATGTCCTCGGCCGTGAGTTGGCCCTGCTCGGGGTGCTCCGCGAATGCGGCGGAGTTGAGCTCGGTGAATGCCTCGAGGTCGGCCTCGGGGTCGATGGGTGTGATCACCCAGTTCGGGATGGCGTTCGTGAGGTCGGGCTTATCAACGACCCCCACGAGCGGGCGGCTCATCGCGAGCAACGAGCGGGTGGCCTTGAGACCCTCCGATTCCGCGAGCACCTGCGCCGGCGGCAGTGTGCCATGCGCCCACAGCGGAGAGCCGGCAAAGCGCTCGCGAGCCTCACGTAGGAGGCGGCGGCCGAGACCCCGGTTGCGGTGGGATGGCGCGATGGCGAGCTCCACGCTGCCGTTGCGGAGGTCGCGGATCGCGGCGCCCACGACGCTGCCCTGGCTCGTTGGCTTGGTGGTACCGGGCGTGGCGTTGTCAGGGGCGCTGGTGTCAGGGGTGTTTGTGTCAGGGGTGCTGACGTCAAGACCTGAACCTGCGCCATCGGCGTGGGCGGGGCTGGCCGCAGAATCCCCACTTGCCCCGCGACCTGCCTCTTCCGTAGAACCCGAACCGGCCCCACCACTTACGGCAGGGCTGACATCGGTGTCGATCAGCAGGAGGTACTCGGATGCGTCATCCGAGTCGAGGTTGAGCATGGTTTGCTCGTCGAAGGCAACGAAACCGTCGTCGTCCTTGACGGCCTTGGCGAGTGCGCGGATCTGATCCGCGAAGCCACCTGGCTCACGGAGATAACGGATTTCGAGTGCCACTTAGTCGCGCACGCCCTTGGTCAGCGTTTGCCCTGCCGCTTGGAAATCCTGCGAGACGCGCAGCATCGCGGTGTCGCGGCGGGTGACTTCGGTGGCGAGCTCGTGCTCGTCGTCGATGATCCACGCCGGCTGGACGCGACCGATGAAGTCGGTGAAGCGGGCGGAGCTACGAAGTACATCGGCGAAGTCGCCGCGGTAGTTCCCCTCGAACACCTCGTCCCACTTGGCGCGGACCTCGCGCGGCGAAGGCACCTGATCGAGCTTCTCGGGTTCGCTCTCCCCCACTGCTTTTTGCGCGGCGGCGTAGCGGAGATCGGCCTCGTCTGGGAAGCGGCGGATCCACTCCGAGAGGAGGAAGCCGCGCCACAGTGTGCCCGGCAGCGACTCCTCGGGCGAGTTCACCCACGACTCAGCAATCACATCGATGCCCTCGTCGCGGATCAGTTCCTGCACGCGCTCAATGACGTCATCCTCTTCTTGGCGGCCCGTGACGAGGGGGACGATCGCCTGAGCAGACGTGTGCGCAAGTTCCGAGGTGGTTGCCGTATCCGCCTCACCTTCAATCATCTCGACCTGGTCGGGCTTGAGCTGGGCTGGCCTACGTGGCTGTGTCATGATTGCCTCCAATCGATTGGTTCTATTCTCTCGCAAAAGGCGCTCTCATGTGGGACGTTGCGCGAGGAAGGTGGATTTGCTGGTGCGGGATACCCGC
>NZ_JBHWPL010000070.1:0-6337 GCF_043424875.1 Trueperella sp.
TTTCTCTGCGACCCTGACGGGACTTGAACCCGCGACCTCCGCCGTGACAGGGCGGCGCGCTAACCAACTGCGCTACAGGGCCAGATTTGGTATTTCTACCCGCTTCTGGTGAAGCAGTACCCCCAACGGGATTCGAACCCGTGCTACCGGCGTGAAAGGCCGGGGTCCTAGGCCGCTAGACGATAGGGGCAAAGACCGAAGTCTTTATCATCCCAGCCAGTTAATCGTTGGTGGAACGGCAACTAGCTTATGCGAGGATAGTATATAAATGCAAAATTCGCTAGGGGTGGCGTTAACCACGTTTAAGCGGTGCGTTTCGGGCCCGTGCTCTAGCCTTATCTTATGACAAACTTAGCGATGCGCGAGCTACTTGACCCAGCCCTCAGGCATGCTCTGATCACTCAGGTGCCAACCGACGAGGACGCCCCCTCCGACCAGGTCGAAGCGGCGGTGGAAGTCACCTTCGACGCCCTTCGAATGGTCGTCACGATCGGCGTCGGCCTGGCGCTCGGCGTCATCGCCGGCCTCATCATCGTCGCCCTGCTGCGCATGGTCTCGCGCACCGGCAACCACACGGAACCCGTGGTCAAAGCAACCGCGCGCCGTATCGAAACCCTCACGGCCGTCGTCGGCGCATGGTTCGGCTTCCGCTACGGGCGCTCGGAAATCGGGGAGGTCGGGCCCGGCTGGCTCGACTTCGTCAACCACATGTTCATCATCGTCATCATCATCCTGATGACGTGGGTGCTCTCCGGCTTCGCCAACGGAGTCACGACCGCCGTCAACGAGCGCATGGCCGAGACCTCCGAGGGGCGCGCCGCCCGCGTCAAGACCCAAACGCAGATCTTGCGCCGCCTCGTCGTCGTCGTGGTGTGGATCCTCGGAATCGGCGCCGTGCTGCTGACCTTCCCGGGCGCTCGCGCGGCAGGCGCCTCGATCTTCGCCTCGGCGGGAATCGTCTCCGTCGTCGTCGGCCTCGCAGCCCAAACCACGCTCGGAAGCGTGTTCGCGGGCCTGCAACTCGCGTTCACGGATTCGATCCGCGTGGGTGACATCGTCCACTACGACGGCAAATACACCACCGTCGAGGAAATCACGCTCACGTACGTCGTACTCGCCGTGTGGGACGGGCGCCGGATCATCGTGCCATCCACGATCATGACCACCGAATCATTCGAAAACTGGACCCGCCGCGCGCCCGAAATGACCGGCGACGTCCTCATCAAAGTCGACTGGCAAGTCCCCATCGACGCCGCCCGCCTGCGCCTCGAGCAAATCCTGTCCGCCACCGACCTGTGGGACGGCCGCACGGGCGTCCTCCAAATCAACGACGCCTCCACCACCGAAGGCATCCTCATCCGCTGCCTCATCTCGGCGGAAAACTCGCCCACGCTCACCGACCTGCGCAACCACGTGCGCGAGGAGATGGTCCGCTGGATTCAAGAAGAGGCACCGCAATCCACGCCCCACCTGCGCCTATACAGCGACGAGCAGGGCAGCTTCCTCGAGAACCGCCGGCGCTCGGAGTCGCTGGTCAACCAGCGCGAGGAAGAAAAACCGCCCGTCTTCGAGCCCGAATTCGAGGCCGTGCCGACCGCCGGGAACACCCAGGAGACGGAGATTATTTCCGACGACGACGTCGAGCGGCTGCGTCGCATACCGCTCGGCAAGCGGGCTGGCGCGGCTGACGTAGCTGGCGAAGCGGCTGGCGTAGCTGGTGAGGCGGCTGGCGGGGCTGGCGACGGGGCTGGCGACACAGCCGAATTGCCCGTGACCCAAACCGGCCCGATCAAGTCCGCGATCTTCTCCGGCTCTCCGGAGGCGGAAGAGCGGGCGAAGGTCTATTCTGGACCGGGCGATGAGGCGTATGAAGAAAGACAACGTAAGATCGTAGACTCACGCGACGATCAGATCGCAGATGACGAATCCGAGAATTCCGAGGAGACTTCATGAATTTCCCCGTCACGAAGAGCGATGACGAGTGGCGCAACCTGCTCAAACCCATGGAATACCATGTGTTGCGCGAGGCGGGCACCGAGCGACCCGGCACTGGCGAGCTCCTGCACGAGGACCGCGCGGGCATGTACCACTGCCGCGCCTGCGATGCGCAACTGTTCCGCTCCTCCACCAAGTTTGACGCCCACTGTGGCTGGCCCTCGTTCTACGACCCGGATGAGAAGGACGCCGTCACCTACGTCGAGGACCGCTCGCACGGCATGGTCCGCACCGAGGTCCTGTGCTCGAACTGCGGATCCCACCTTGGTCACGTATTCCCTGACGCCCCGCACATGCCGACCGGTCAGCGCTACTGCATGAACTCGGTCTCGCTACGTTTTGAACCGGATGCATGATTCGATTCGTCACGTTCAACATCCAGTACGGGGAGCCCGTGCCGGCTCAGCATGCCACGGCGATGGTGGGTCTGGATCGGGCGGGAGATAAATCGGCGCGCCAGCTCGCGCGAGACATCGCCGGCCTTGAGCCAGACGTGCTCGGCCTGCAGGAAGTGGACCGCGGCAAGATTCGCTCCGGGGGAGTTGATCAGCTGGCGGTGATCGCCGAGCGCACGGGTCTGACCCCGCTCTTTGCCGAGACCCGGCGCAAGTACGGGATGGGGTTGCTGACCCGCCTGCCCGTCACGCGGGCTCGCATACTCGAACTGGCCGGGCGGACCTCGCCGTGGATCCGCGACGACAAATCGCGGCTGGGTTGGCGGTTCAAGTGGCCCGACAAGCGGGCGTGCCTGTATGCGCTTCTTGAAACGGCCGAGGGGCCCCTGGCTGTGGGTGTCACGCACCTGTCGACGGTTCGGCCAGTCGCGCGCCGCCAGTTCCAGATCGCGGTGCGCGGCTTCCACGACTTCGCGCCCGGCGTGCCCGCCGTACTCATGGGCGACTTCAACCTGCGCATCAACCACGTGGAAGAAGAGATACCGGGCACGGGCTTTGAGATTCTTGCGCGCGGCAACGCCTCACCAAGCTGGGAGCCGGTCATCCAGATCGACCACATCCTTGGCCGCGGTATCGCAGGCCGGGACGATCGCGTGCTGCAGATGCCGGTCTCGGACCATGCCGCCGTCGTCGTTGATACGGAAAGTGCGAGCTAAGCGGGCTCGGCGACCGGACGCCGGCGCGGGCGCGCGGATGAGGCGGAGGCGCTAGGAAGTTCGCGGCGGGTGCCAGTAGGCTGAGCGCGTGAGCGAGGTTCTACTCAGTATCTGGACGCTGATGGTGTACATGGCCATCGGATTCGCGTTGGTGAAATTCTCGGTGCTCGGGCCGCACGCGGATCGCGGGCTGTCGAAGATCGTGTTCTACGTGACGATGCCGATGCTGCTCCTGCGCACTGTCGGCACGGCTGATCTGGGCGACGTGTTTTCGCTCGGGCTGCTGGCCAATGTGGCGACGGCGCTCATTTTGCTCAGTACCTATTACGTTATTGCCGTCAAGGTTTTTCGGCTGAGCGGCGGCCGGCAGACGATCGGCGCGCTCGCGGCGGCCTACACGAACGCGGGCAATGTGGGCATCGCGTTCCTGGTGGCGACTGTTGGGACGGCGACTGCGACCGCCGGCGTGATTGTGTTTCAGGTGCTCGTGCTCGTGCCCTTCGGGTTCTTGATGCTCGACCGACAGACCGCGGTTGAAGGTGGTAGCCGGCTGAAACTGCTGGTCAGCTCGTTTACGCAGCCGCCGCTCGTGGCGGTGTTTGTTGGGATTGTGCTCAATGTGTCGGCATGGAATCCGCCCGAGCTGATCACCGGGCCGGTTGACGCGCTCGCGAACACGACCGTGCCGCTGATGATGGTGGCGCTGGGGGTGTCGCTGGCGTCGGCGAAGATTTTGCGGCTGAACCGGGACAATCTGCCGCTGTTCACCTCGATCGCGTTCCGGATGGTGCTCAGCCCGATCATCACGTTTGTGATCGCCAGCCTGCTTGGACTCGACGGGCAGATGCTGCTGGCCACGATGGTGGTCTCGATCTTCCCGACCGCCAATAATCTCTTCGCCATCGCCCATCGTTACGAGGTGGGCGTGGCCTTCACGCGCGACGTCTCGGTGATCACCGCGCTCGTGTCCATGCCCGCGCTGATTGCGATTGCGGCGATCTTCCATGTGTAAGGTTCTGAGTGCAGGGCACGGTGGTAGTGCTGGCGGTGGTGGTGCTGGCGGTGCTGGCGGTGGTCGCGGTGCTGGCGGTGGTCGCGGTACTGGCGGCGGTCACGGTACTGGCGGCGGTTGTGGCGCTGGCGGTGGTGGTGCTGGTCGCGGTACTGGCGGTGGTTGTGTTGCTGCTGGTGGCAAACCACCCTTCATCGCAAATGTGCAGAGTGTGAGGTGACGTATGGCTAGTGGGCGACGGTTCGAGACGGGCAGTATTCGCAACCTGTCCGGCGACGCTATGCATAATGCGGCGCCGGCGATTTTGCTGGCGTCGGGAATTATTCAGTACATCGGCGCCTCGATTGCGGTGACGCTATTCGCCGTCGCCACTGCGGGGGCCGTGGCGTGGGGGCGCGTGGCCGTGGGCGCGATCGTCATGATGGCGTGGCGCCGGCCGAAGGTCGTGTGGCGAAAGCTGTGGCGTCCGGCCGTGCTCGGCCTCGCACTCGTGACGATGAACGTCCTGTTTTATCAGGCAATTGCGCGAATCCCGCTGGGCACCGCCGTTGCGCTCGAGTTCATCGGGCCCGTGCTCCTGGCGGCCATCACCGGGCGCGGTTGGCGGATCTGGACGGGAATCGTGTTCGCGGTGGCCGGGGTCTTCATGATTTCGTGGATCGGCGTGGACATGAGCGAACCCGGCGTGGCGGCCGGCGTCGTCTTTGCAGTGGTGGCGGGTGCGTCGTGGGCGCTGTATATGTGGATGGGGTCTAAGGTGGCGACGGCTGGCGTCGGGCCCGACTCGCTCGCCATCGGCATGGCCATCGGAGCGATCGTCTACATTCCGCTGGCGATTCCCAGTTTTGGCGCGATTGTCACCGACCCGAAGATGCTAGCGCTCATGGTGGCCGTGGGCGTGTTCTCCTCGGTGGTGCCTTACTTCCTCGAGGTCACGATTCTTACGAGGGTGCCCGCCTCGCTGTTCGCGCTGCTGAACTCGCTGTATCCGGCCACCTCGCTCGTGGTGGGCATGGTGTTGCTGCGCCAGTTCCCGAGTGCGGGAGAAATCGGTGGGCTCGTCTTGATCTCGATCGCCGTGGTGCTCGTGACCTGGCGCCCGCGAAAGGCTCGTATCCCACGAGCCTAGTGTTGCGGGGGCTCACGAGCCTGGTTTGGGCAGCCTGCTTCGGGGCCTACTTCGGCAGTCAACTTGCAGTCCACTTTAGTAGCCCATGGTCGTCCATCGATTCGACGAGTCGGCCGTGAGCCTCGCTCCCGCGCTCGCCCGAGAGCTCACACCGTGCTTTCACCCAGTTGTAGTATCGCTCGCTCATGCCGCGTGATTCCTACCGCGATTCGCGAGCCTGAGTTTCCGCTCGCCGACCTTGCCCGGTAGACTCTTTCCGACCGGAACGCCACATATCCGGAACCTATCCGGAGCCGGACGATTCACGAATATAGAGCTGAAACGCCCCGGATCTGGACGGAGCGGCGTTGTGGTTCTGGGCCATCTGGTCTGGGCGGGCCTCTAGCTCAATTGGTTAGAGCTGCGGACTTTTAATCCGTAGGTTGTGGGTTCGAGTCCCACGGGGCCTACCGCCACCCCGGCACCTCAATATGAGGTGCCGGGGTTTTTATTCAGGGCACGTCCCACATGCGGGCGCCCATTCAGTGTGTGCGTCGCGTCCGATGCCCGGTGGCGCGCGCTTACACGAACACCGACCGGCCTTTATCATCCGTGCACGTGGATGCACCGAAAATTCTCCATGACCTAAATTATCGTGTCTCGGTTTCAATTGAGTGCATCGGTTTCAGTTAAATACGGCTGCCAGGGCGTGAAAACATTCGCCATATCGGAATCGGCACGTGGTCTCGCGCGGTTGCGTTCAAAAGGCAGGTCCCGGGAGCGCGATGTCGTTGTATAGCGGATATCGAGCTCCCAGCGCCTATCTTGTGAACACGATCGGGATCACCCTTCCGAGATCACACTGTCGAGATGACGCGGGCACGCACGCGATCGGGCTTGCGGAATTGAACTCACGACGTTGAGATAGAGCAGCGCACAGGCGGGTGTGAAGCACCGGTGGCTATAGATTCGCGGGCCTGCGACGTTCTCGCGCAACATCCCACATGGGAGCGTCTTTTGCGAGAGAATAGAGTCAAGCAATTGGAGGCAATCATGACACAGCCACGTAGGCCAGCCCAGCTCAAGCCCGACCAGGTTGAAATGATCGAAG
>NZ_JBHWPL010000071.1:0-24855 GCF_043424875.1 Trueperella sp.
ATGAAGCTTTTGCAGGCCCACTACGCGGGTACGGTACCGATAGACCTGTTAAAGCAGGAGCAGGATCGCATCGCGGATCAGATCGGAGACATTCAGCACCGAATCGAAGCGCACCACGATGAATATGCGTCAGCGAGAGCAAACCTCGATGACTCGCTCGGGCTGCTCGCCAACATCGTCAGCGTGTATGAGCGTGCTGATGACGCAAACCGACGACTGTGCAATCAGGCGTTCTTTCACCGGATCTTCATCGAGGAAGAAGGAGATGTACGGGTCGAGTACGAGCGGCCCTTCGGTTCACTCTGCGACACCGAGGAGCAGATGAACGCTCTGAACTGGGCCGCTGAAGCGAAGAAGAAGGGAGAGGTTCAAACCGGACAAAGAGTGGTTACTCTTGTCGAGGGTTTGAACCTCTCCCATTTGGGGTGGCTGACGGGGATTGAACCCGCGACATCCTGGACCACAACCAGGTGCTCTACCACTGAGCTACAGCCACCATGTGCGCGAACGCAACGATAAGAGACTATATCAAGCAAAGTCTTCCGCCACTAAATTGCCGGCGGTGAAGACCGTCACCTGACCAGCGGCGTCCCAGAATCGCATCCGGGCGCGGGGAAAACTTCGCCGGGGCGCGCCAGCGGCTAGCTGGAACGCCCCAGAGCTTTTACCAGAAGGCTCGCATCTGGATGGCGTCGGCGAAACGCTCGAGGTGGTCCGGATCTGCGGACAGGTAGAGCGAGCCGTCGATGAGCGAAATCTCCATGACGTAGAACTCTTCGGGCGAGTCCGGTGCACCGCGCACGAGATCCACACGGTTGAACAGCAGCAGCTCATCGCGGCCGAGCATGTTCTTGATATGGGCGTGCAGAGCTTGACGGATGCGCTCACCCCAGCGCCACGATTCCTCGGACGGATCCGTGGACCGGGCAACTTCTTCAATAACTCCCGAATCGCGCGGATTGCGGTAGCGCGGGTGGAGCATCGGCTCCTTTTCCACCTGGTAGGAGCTCAGGCCGTTGAGATAGATCAGCGAGGTCTCACCAGCGACGTCAATTTCTTCGAGGTAGCGCTGAACCATGACGGTGCGGCCGGCTTCGAGTTCGTACTGGGCGTGCTTGATCGCGTCTGAGCGCGACTGCGCGTCGGTTGCCGTGTATCGGCCCGTGCCACGACCGCCCGAGGAGACGGCCGGCTTGATGACGAAATCGCCATTGGACGGGAAGCGCGAGTGGATCTGCTGCTTCGAGAGCTTCTGCTCGGGCTCAAGCCACGTCGTCGGGATAACCGGCAAGCCGAGCTTCTCGAGTGCCTGCATGTAGTGCTTGTCCATGTTCCATTCCATGGTGTTCGCCGAGTTGGCGATGCGCGGAATGGACTTGGCCCACGTGATGAACGCCTTCGGGTCCTTCGCGTAATCGCGAACGGAACGCACGACGACGAGATCCGCCTCTGCCCAGTTCACATCAGGATCGTTCCAGACGGCGACGACCGGTTCGATTCCGCGCTCTCGGAGTGCGTCCGGAAGCGCCTGCTCATCCTGATCGAGATTGGGCAGTTGTTCAGAGGTTGCAAGAAAAACTTTTGGTTCAGCCACGACTGCCACTCTAGTTGATTTTCTGCCTGTTTGTTCACTGTTTGCGTTTCCTGGAATCCCGCGGCCACCGCGCAGCTCACGTGCCAGAGTTCACAAGCAATTTTGCGAAAAATATTTGCCCGCACCCGCGATTAGAACTAAAGTTGATCAACGTTGCGCATCGCTAGCTCAACTGGCTAGAGCACCTGACTCTTAATCAGGGGGTTCTGGGTTCGAGTCCCAGGCGATGTACGAATCAACGGCGGCTAACTTCGGTTGGCCGCCGTTTTGTATAGGATGACACCGTACCGATCGGAGGCGCCATGGGCCCGTTGCAAAGGTTGTTCTGGGAATCGACGTTCAACCCGGTGATGGTCGTTGCCTTCATCGCACTGCTGTTTTTCGCGTTCACGGCGAACTCCACTGAACGAGTGATCTTCCTCGTCCTTGCCGGGCTCCTCGCGCTCGCCGAGATCTCGCGCGCTCGCGCTCGTGGCCGTCAGAGCACCGACGACGCCGACGCAACAGACGACACCGCAGGTACCGACGAGACCCCCGGAGTCTGAGTGACATCTCTTAATCACGCACTCGATCGCCTCGAGGACGAGCACGGCCTCGCGCCCTCCCCCGAAGCGATCCACGACGCCTTCACCTCGTGGTTCACCTCCACAGGCAAGCAGATGTACCCGCATCAGGAAGAGGCGCTGATCAACATCGTGGCGGGCGATCACGTCATCGTCTCCACGCCTACCGGCTCGGGCAAGTCGCTCATCGCCGCTCAGGCGCTGTTCGCAGGCCTTGCCACCGGCCGCACCTCGTATTACACGGCGCCGCTCAAGGCGCTCGTATCGGAGAAGTTCTTCGACCTCATCCGCGAATTCGGCGCTCACAACGTCGGCATGATCACGGGTGATTCGTCGATTAACGCCGGCGCGCCCATCATCTGCGCAACAGCCGAAATCCTCGCAAATATCACCCTGCGCGAGGGCCCGGACGCCGACGTCGGCGTGGTCGTCATGGACGAATTCCACTTCTACGCCGATCCGCAGCGCGGCTGGGCGTGGCAGGTCCCCCTACTCGACCTCCCACAAGCCCAGCAGGTCCTGCTCTCTGCAACGCTTGGAGACACGAGCCTGTTCGTCGAGGACCTCCAGAAGCGTACGGGCCGGCCGGTATCCGTGGTCGACGACGCCGTCCGGCCAGTACCGCTGCACTTCACCTATTCGACGGAGCCGGTTGGCGAGCAGATCCAAGAGCTGGTGGCCACACACATGGCGCCCGTCTACGTCGTGCACTTTTCTCAGCGCGAGGCGGTGGCCCAGGCGCAGGGGCTCATGTCGATGGCCCTGATTTCCACCGAGCATCGCGAACGCATCCGCGCCGCGCTCGGCAATTTCAAATTCAGCCCGGGCTTTGGCCAGACCCTGTCGAAGATGCTCCGCAATGGCGTGGGCGTGCATCACGCGGGTCTGCTCCCCCGCTACCGGCGCCTCGTTGAGCGCCTGACCCAGGCGGGCCTGCTCGTCGTCATCTGCGGCACCGACACGCTTGGCGTGGGCATCAACGTTCCTATTCGCACCGTGCTCATCACGTCGCTGACCAAGTTCGACGGCTCGCGCATGCGCAACCTCGGCGCATGCGAGTTCCACCAGATCGCGGGACGCGCGGGCCGCGCGGGCTACGACACGATCGGCTACGTCGTCGTGCAAGCCCCCGAACACGACATCGAAAACGCGCGGCGCCTGCGCAAGGCGGGCGACGATCCGGTGCGCATCAAGCGCGTGCAGAAGGTGAAGGCGCCCGAGGGTGAGGTCTCGTGGTCGCAGCGCACGTTCGAGCGCCTCAAGGAAGCGGAGCCGGAGAAGCTGACGAGCCAGTTCCGGGTGGATCACGCGATGATCTTGAACCTGCTGCAGCGCCCTGATCCGGTGCCGGCGATCGTCAAGATGCTCACCGATAACCACGAGCCGAAAACCCCGCGCAACCGATTCATCCGCCGCGCCTTGGACGTCTACTCCTCCCTGCGCACCGCGGAGGTCATCGTGCACGAGGATCGCGTTTGGCGCGGCGAGCATCCGGGCGAGCCCGCGATTCGCTTTGCTAAGGACGTGCCGGACGACTTCGCGCTCAATTCGCCGCTGTCTCCCTTCGGGCTCGCCGCCCTCGAGCTCCTGGACGAGGACGACGCGACCTACGCGCTCGACGTCGTCTCCATCATCGAAGCCGTGCAGGAAGACCCCACGCCGGTGCTCATCGCCCAGCGCAAGAAGGCGCGCGGCGAGCTCATCGGCAAGCTGAAGAACGAGGGCGTGGAGTACAACGAGCGCATGGCGCTGGCCGACGAGGTGCTGTGGCCGCGCCCGCTCGCCGACCTCCTCGAGCCTGCGCTCGAAACCTACTCCCAGACGAACCCGTGGGTGGCCGGACACGAGCTCTCGCCCAAGTCGATCGTTCGGATGATGATCGAGGAGGCCATGACCTTCTCCGAGTTCATCTCCCGCTACGATCTGGCGCGCTCCGAGGGCGTGGTGCTGCGCTACCTCACGGATACCTACCGGGCGCTACGCCAAACCGTGCCCTACGAGTTCCGCACCGACGAGGTCGAGGCGATTATCGACTGGCTCGGGCGCCTTGTGCGCTCGATCGATTCCTCGCTGCTCGATGAGTGGGAGGCGCTCGCCGACGGCCGCGTCACCCTCGACGAGCTCGACCTGCTTGCCGACGACGACGCCACGAGCGGCGAAGAAGCCGCCTTCGGCGCGGACGAGGACGGCAACGTTGCCTTCACCCGCAACAAGCACGCGCTTCGCAAGGCCATTCGCAACGCCATGTTCCGCCGGATCGAAGCTCTGGACCGCGACGATTACGATCTCCTTGACCGGTTGGACGGCGCCGATGGTTGGGACGGCGACCGCTGGGCGGACGCGATGGATCCCTACTGGGACGTCTACGCCACCCTCGGGACGGGCATGGATTCGCGCTCCGATCGGTTCTTCTCGATCCTCGAGGACCCCTCATACGCTGATCTTTTGCAGGCGGGCGCCGACGAGGAGACCGCCTCATCGTGGCTGGAAGGCCACAAGCAGGGCAGGCTTTGGCTCGCGATTCAGATTCTCGACGACGAGGGCTCGGCCGAGCCGCCGAGCGGCGAGGCCGAGATGACGTGGGCGATATGGGCCGTCGTCGATCTGGACGCCTCCGACGAGGCAGACGAGCTCGTCATGCACATGATCAAGCTCGGGGAACGGTAGGACATGTCGATCACACACAACGTTGAGCTGGTGCGCGAGCGGATCGCCGCCGCCGCGACGGCGGCCGGGCGCGACCCGGAGGCCGTGACCCTCATGCTCGCCGCGAAGCATCAGCCGCTCGCCAATCTTGTGGAGGCGGCGCAGGCGGGCGCAACGACGTTCGGGCACAACGTGGTTCAGCAGCTACAGGAGTCGACGGCGGGCATGCGCGAGGCCGGCTTCACGACGACGAACACCGTGATCGGCCCGGTGCAGTCCAATAAACTTCGAGCTGCGATGGATAACGCCGATCGCATCGACACGGTTGACTCGCTCAAGACCGCCACGCGCATTGCGCGCCGGCAAGAGGCGCGGATCTCCGAGGGGCTCGCGCAGGGCCCGTATCCCATTCTCATTCAGGTCAATTCATCGGGCGCTACCACCCAGAGCGGGTGTCACCCCGATCATCTGCTTGACCTCGCCGAGGGCATCTTGGAGCTGGATCTCGTGCGCATTGATGGGCTCATGACCATCGGCGCGAACACGAGCGACGAGGGGCGAATTCACGAGAGTTTCGCGCTGACCCGGGCGCTGTCTGAGGCCATGCGGGAGCGCCTTGGGCTGGCTGCCGCGACCGAATTGTCCATGGGCATGACCGGCGATCTCGAGATTGCGATCGCCGAAGGATCCACCATCGTCCGCGTGGGAACCGCGGTATTTGGGCAGCGCCCTCGCCCGTAGACGCGCTGGCAGGTGTGCGCTAGAAGGTCGTTAAGCCCGCGGCCCGGAAGATCTCCCTGGCTTCCTCGGTCTGCTCCTTCGAGGGCGGCTCCACGCTCTCGAGCTGATACTCGAGCCCGAGCGTGTCCCACTTATCTCGCGCCATCTGGTGGAACGGCAGCACCTCAACGCGCGCGACGCTCTCCCAGTGCGAGACGATCTCGGCCACGGCCTCGATGTTCTCGCGATCATCCGTCAGGCCCGGCACCAGCACGAAACGGATCCAGATCTCCTTGCCGGCCGCGGAGAGCCGCTGGCCGAAGTTCAGCGTCGGCTGAAGCTTGCGCCCCGTCGTACGCTCATAGTGCCCGGGCAAGCCGGACTTGATATCCAACAGGACCAGATCGACGTCGTCGAGCATCTCGTCCGTGAGCGCCCGGCCGAGGAATCCGGACGTGTCGATCGCCGTATGAATGCCGGCTTCCTTGGCTCCGCGCAGGAGCTTGGCGAGGAAGGCCGGCTGCATGAGTGGCTCGCCGCCGGAGAAGGTCACGCCGCCGTTCGTCACGTTGAACACGGTCTTGTAGCGCTTGATGCGGTCGAGCAGGGCGTCGGCGGTCACGCGCGTGCCGTCACGCAGGTGCAGGGTATCGGGGTTGTGGCAGTACAGGCAGCGCAGCGGGCAGCCTGCAAGGAACACGGTCATGCGAGTTCCCGGGCCGTCCACGGCCGTGACGAGTTCCCACGAATGCACGGATCCCACGTCGCCTGCACGCACGGCCTTGAAATGATCCTCGCGGCTCATCTCGGGAGCGAGCTCGATGCCGTCGAGTCCGGCACCCGCTTCGCGGGGGACCTCAAACTCGAGAGGTTCGGGGCGATACTCGCCCGTCGATCCTTCGCCGGCGAAATACCGGCGGGCGTCTAGCGATCTTTGTGCCATAACCGTCCTTGTGAAAAACCTAGGCGAAAAGTGTACCGGGCGCGTGGAACCATATCCCCGCGCCCGGCACCGATTGCTGTGTTATTACATCGAGTCGTGGAAGGTGCGCGACAGGACGTCGAGCTGCTGCTCGCGCGTGAGTCGCACGAAGTTCACCGCGTAGCCCGACACGCGGACCGTGAGCTGCGGGTACTTCTCGGGGTTCTCCATTGCGTCCTCGAGGGTTTCGCGGTTCAGGACGTTGACGTTCGCGTGGTACAGACCCTGAACGCCACCGTTCTCTTCGCGCTGAGCCTTCATCGATGCGAGGCGCTCTTCGTACGTCTTAACGTTTGCCATTTCTTCTCCTTTATGGACCTTGTCCAAAGTTTACCGTGCTGGGGAAATTCTATCGTTGAAGCAATCAGCCCTTGGCGACCATGCCGGCATCCATGATGCCCACGAGGTTGCCAATCTGCTCGTTCTTGTCGCGACCAAGCGAGGTCGGGACGATCGTGTTCGTCAGCGAGATGCCGTCGAGCGCGTCGTTGTAGTCAAGCTTGCCCACCGAGAGCATCGACGCGAGCATGCCGTGCGTATCCGCACCGTTCTCCGGGTTCGCACCGGGTGCGAACGGCGTGCCTGCACGGTGTCCCGACGGGAAGTTACCGGTGTTCTTGCCGTAGACCACGTTCGAGGTGATGGTCAGGACCGACTGGGTCGGGATCGCGTTGCGGTACATCGGGATCGCCTTGATCTTCGACATGACCGTGTGAACGATCGTGGCCGCGATATCATCGGCACGGTCGTCGTCGTTACCGTAGCGCGGGAAGTCGCCCTCGGTGATGTAGTCGACGATGAGGCCGGTCTCGTCGCGAACCGGGGTCACGGTCGCGTACTTGATGGCGGACAGCGAATCGGCGACGATCGACAGGCCAGCGATACCGCAGCCCATCGTGCGAACGATATCCGTGTCGTGCAGAGCCATCTCGATGGCCTCGTAGGCGTACTTGTCGTGGCTCCAGTGGATGATGTTGAGCGCTTCGACGTAGGTTTCCACAACCCAGGTCAGCATCTCTTCGTACTTCATCCACACTTCGTCGAAGTCGAGCGGGCCATCGCCCTGAATCGGCTCGTAGCCTTCCACGATCTGCTTGCCGGTCATCTCATCGCGGCCACCGTTGATGGCGTAGAGGAGCGACTTGGCGGCGTTCACGCGAGCGCCAAAGAACTGCATCTGCTTGCCAACGGGCATCGGCGAGACGCAGCAGGCAATCGCGGCGTCGTCGCCCCAGTGCTTGACGATCTGGTGATCGGCCTCGTACTGGAGGGAGGACGTTTCGATCGAAACCTCTGCACAGAAGCGCTTGTAGCCCTCGGGCAGCTTCTCCGACCAGAAGATCGTGATGTTCGGCTCGGGGGCCGGGCCAAGGTTGACCAGCGTGTTGAGCAGACGGAAGGAGGTCTTCGTGACGAGCGTGCGCCCGTCCGTGCCAAAGCCGCCGTCCGACCAGGTTGCCCAGTACGGATCGCCCGAGAAGATGTCGTCATAGGACTCGGTGCGCAAGAAGCGAACGATACGCAGCTTGATGATGAGCGAGTCGATGATCTCCTGCGCCTGCTCCTCGGTGAGGATGCCGCGCTCGAAGTCACGCTCGAAGTAGATGTCGAAGAATCCGGAGAGGCGGCCGAACGACATGGCGGCGCCGTCCTGCGACTTAATCGCACCGAGGTAGCCGAAGTACGTCCACTGGACTGCTTCCTGAGCCGTCTCGGCAGGGCGCGAGATGTCGAAACCGTAGCCCTCGGCCATGGTCTTGAGCTTGTGCAGCGCGTGGATCTGCTCGGAGATCTCCTCGCGGTCGCGTGCCCAGTCCTGCGAGAACGGCTGCTCCGAGTGACGGTCCTTGTCCTTCTGCTTCTCGGCGATCAGGCGGTCAACGCCGTAGAGCGCCACGCGGCGGTAGTCGCCGATGATGCGGCCGCGGCCGTAGGCGTCCGGCAGGCCGGTGATGATGTGCGAGGAGCGAGCTGCGCGGATGCGCGGGGTGTATACGTCGAAGACGCCCTGGTTGTGGGTCTTGCGGTAACGGGTGAAGATCTCCTTCACATCCTCGTTAACCTCCTTGCCCGCTTCCTTGATGGAAGTCTCAACCATGCGCCAGCCGCCGTACGGCATCATGGCGCGCTTGAGCGGAACATCCGTCTGGAGGCCGACGATCACGTCGTCGTCTTCGGAGATGTAACCCGGACCGAACGCGTCAACATCCGCGGGGGTCTCGGTGTCAACGTCGAAAACGCGCTTCTCGCGCTCGACCGAGAGGTAATTCTTTTCGAGAGTGTCCCACAGTTGCAAAGTCTTCTTGGTAGGGCCAACCAGGAACTCCTGATCGCCCTCGTACGGGGTGTAGTTCCTCTGGATAAAATCGCGGACGTCAATCATCGAAGTCCACGTACCTGCTTCAAAACCGTCCCACTGCTTCGTGTCTGTCATTGAACCGGCGTCGATGGTCACTCGTTTTGCTCCTTAAGCTCCGTTGTGATTCCCTCCCATTCTATGAGACGGGCTTGCACGTTTGAGCCATCGGGACGCACCTCACACGCGAAAAATGGCGATTTTTGGTCGGTATCGCTGGAGGTGAAAGTAGAACGATTCAACTCTGGGACTGAGGGCCCTGCCCAGTGCGCTCGGCTAGGCACTCGCGGGTACGGGCGTCTCGCCCGAGCGGAGCAAGCCGTAGACGTAGCCGTCCGTGAGCGCCTCCCACGAAGCCTCGATGACGTCGTCGCCGATCCCGACCGTGGTCCACGTGCCGTCGGAGTCCTGCATCGTGATCATGACGCGCGTGACGGCGCGGGTGCCCTTGGCCGAATCGAGGATGCGCACCTTGAAGTCCGTGAGCGCCATCGACTCGAGGTCCTCGTACACCGGCGTGAGCGCGGCGCGCAGGGCCTCGTCGAGCGCATGGACCGGGCCCACGCCCTCCCCCATGCGCATGAGGCGCTGGCCGCCGGCGTGCAGCTTGACGCGCGCCTCGCTGACCGTGGCGCCGATGTCGCCCGGCATGGACGTAATGTCCGTCGACCACTGCTCCACATCAAAGAACGCGATCCGCTTGCCATCGAGCACCTCGCGCACGAGCAGCTCGAAGGAGGCGTCCGCGGCGTCGTAGGTGTAGCCCTGGGCTTCTGCTTCCTTGACGCGGCGCGTGATCTCGCCGAGTTCCTCCTTGCGGTTCGACAAATCGATATCGAACTCGCGGGCCTTGAGCTCCACCGAGGAGCGGCCGGCCATATCCGAGACGAGCATCCGCATGCCATTGCCCACGCGCTCGGGGTCGATGTGCTGATACAGGTTGGGATCCACGCGGATGGCCGAGGCGTGCAGTCCGGCCTTGTGCGCGAACGAGGAATTGCCCACGTACGGCTGGCGCATCTGCGGCGCCATGTTGGTCAGCTCCGCGATGGCGTGCGAGACGGACGTGAAGTCCGCGAGCTGCTCGGGCTCCACCGTCTCGTAGTCCGTCTTGAGCGCGAGATTCGCCACGGCCGTCAGCAGATTCGCATTGCCCGTCCGCTCCCCGTAGCCGTTGATGGTGCCCTGAATCTGCCGGCACCCGGCATCAACCGCGGCGATCGTGTTCGCAACCGCGCACCCGGCGTCGTCGTGCGTGTGAATACCAAGCGCCGGATCGACGACGCCGTGGCCCTCGAGTCGCGCCGTGAGGTCGCCGATGATTCGCGTGATGGAGGTGGGCAGCGTGCCGCCGTTCGTGTCGCACAGGACCACCCACGATGCGCCGGCGGTCAGCGCCTCTGCGGCCACCGACGCCGTGTAGGCGGGGTCCGCGATGAAGCCGTCAAAAAAGTGCTCCAGGTCCACCATGACCTCGCGGCCCTGCTCGCGCAGGAACGCCACGGTATCGCGAACCATGCGCAGGTTTTCCTCGCCCGTGGTGCGCAGGGCCTGCTCGACGTGGCGGATATCCGACTTGGCCACAAGGCAGATCACGGGCGCGCCCGAGTCGAGCAACGCGGCCACCTGGGCGTCCTCGGATGCAGGTACGCCGGCCTTCGTCGTCGCGCCAAACGCCGTCAGCGTGGCGCGCTCGAGCGGATTACTGTTTTTGAGCGCGTTGAAGAACTCGGTGTCGCGCGGGATCGCACCCGGCCAGCCGCCCTCAATGTAATCGGCTCCCATCGCCTCGATCTGCGGGAGCATCGCCAGCTTGTCGGCAACCGAGAGATTGATGCCCTCCTGCTGGGCGCCATCGCGAAGCGTTGTGTCGTAGACGAAAACCTTCATGAGGCATCGGCGATCTTGTACAACCACCCGAAGCGATCCTCGAGGTGGCCGAGCTGGATGGCCGTGAGCTCATCGTAGATCGCGTGGGTGACGTCTCCGAGGGGCACCTCGATGTCGAAGTCATCCGAGGCCAGGCGGCCAATCGGGGTGACCACCGCGGCCGTTCCGCACGCGAACATTTCCGCGACCTCACCGGAGGCCAGGCCGTCGATGACCGATTGGAGCGAGATCGTCTCTTCGGACACGGGCGTGCCGTGCGATTCGAGCAGCTGGATGATCGACGAGCGCGTGCCACCGGGCAGAATGTTGCCGTTGAGCACCGGGGTCTTGACCGAACCATCTGCCATGACCACGAAAATGTTCATGCCGCCCAGCTCGTCAATATTCGTGTTCGTCGCGGCGTCAAGGAAGAGCACCTCGTCGAAACCGGTCTGGGACGCGCGCACCTTCGGCAGCAGCGACGAGGCGTAGTTGCCGCCCGTCTTCACATCACCCATGCCGCCCGGGCCCGCGCGGTGGTACTGGCGGTCCACCCACAGATCAATCGGCTGGAGGCCATTCTTGAAATACGCGCCCGAGGGCGAGGCAATGACGAGGTACTCGTAGCGCGAGGCCGCGCGCACACCAAGGAACGACTCCGAGGCAAAGACGAAGGGGCGCAGGTAGAGCGAGGTTCCCGGCTCGGAGGGCACCCAGCGCGCATCCGCGCGCACGAGATCCACGATCGATGCCACGAAGTCCTCGCGCGCGATTTCAGGAATGGCGAGCCTGCGGTTCGACATGTTGATACGCGCCGCGTTGTAGGTGGGGCGGAACGTCCAGATCGACCCGTCATCGTGGCGGTAGGCCTTCATGCCCTCAAAGGTCTCCTGGCCGTAGTGCAGGACGGCGCCGGCCGGATCAAGCGTCAGCGGCCCGTACGGCTCCACGACTTTGTTGTGCCAGCCTCGCTCCGCCGTCCACGTGGCGTGAGCCATGTAGTCAGTGAAGTCCACGCCGAAACTGAGGTTGGAAAACACGCGCGCGTGCTCGTCCGCCGACTTCAGCGCATCATGCGGCTGAACGGCGAACGCCCCTGCGAGTTCGTCCGCGCCGGCAATCGGCTGGGCTGCAAGGTTCTCTAGATCTGTTGGCTGGCGCATGTCGTCCTCTCTTTTCTTTTTCTTCGGGCGCGCGAGCGGGTGGTGCGGCTGGCGCCGGGTGTCTACGCGAGTAGCCCGACCACGGCGTCGCCGATCTCCTGCGTCGTGCGAATGAGCGGGGATCCCTGCGAGGCCGCTTCGGCGCGGGCTGCCATGTCGGCGTCGACAGCGGCGCGTACCTTCTGCGCAAGCTCAGGATACTCGAGGAAGTCCAGCATCATCGCAATCGAGGAGATGGTTGCAATCGGATCGGCCTTCGACTGGCCGGCGATGTCCGGGGCCGAGCCGTGGACGGGCTCGAACATCGACGGGAAAGTCTTGTCCGGATTGATGTTGCCCGATGCGGCCAGGCCGATGCCGCCGGTGATGGCGCCCGCCTCGTCGGTGAGGATGTCGCCGAAGAGGTTGTCGGTCACGATCACGTCGAAGCGGCCCGGATCGGTGACGAGGAAGATCGTGGCCGCGTCGACGTGCAGGTAATCGGTAGCGACCTCGGGGTAGTCCGCGCCGACCTCTTCGACGGTGCGGCGCCACAGATGTCCAGCGTTGACGAGCACGTTGTGCTTGTGGACGAGCGTGAGCTTCTTGCGGCGCGCCTGCGCCTGCTCGAACGCGAATCGGACGACGCGCTCCGCGCCGTAGCGGGTGTTGACCGAGACTTCGGTTGCGATCTCGTGCGGGGTGCCCTCGCGGACCACGCCACCGTTACCCGCATACAGGCCCTCGGTGCCCTCGCGGACCACGACGAAGTCAATCTCGCCGGGGTCGCCGAGCGGGGTGGGGACGCCCTCGTAATACTTCGAGGGGCGCAGGTTCACGTACTGATCGAGCTCGAAGCGGAGCTTGAGGAGCAGGCCGCGTTCCAGCACGCCCGAGGGCATCGACGGATCGCCGACGGCTCCAAGCAAAATGACGTCTTTGGACTTGATGTCGTCCAGCTCGGCGTCGGTCAGGACCTCGCCCGTGCGGTGGTAGCGTTCGGCGCCAAGATCGTAAGTGGTTTTGTTGAAGGTGACCTCGCCATCTGTCACGGCGTCGAGTACCTTGAGGGCCTCTGCCACAACCTCGGGGCCGATACCATCACCAGGGATCACTGCAAGTTCAATAGCCATGGACAAAGTCTAGGCAACCGCCCACATTCTGAGCCGGTACTTTCACGTTCTGGACACGTGTGCGGGGTTGGCGGCGGCGGATATCGATGCCCGGCCAGCGCTGCGATGTGGCGCCGCGGGACGAGCACCACTGCGAGACGATTTGGCGTTTGTCGAGGTCGCGGTGCAATAGTGAATATATGAACTCACTTCGCATCTACCTCCCCGGTTTCGCGCTCGTCGCTGTGGCGACGGCAATTGCCTACGGCATTAACATGTTGGTTCCCACCCTGTCGGCGCTGCTCGTCGCCATTGTGCTGGGGATGGTGATGCGCAACGTCGGGCTCATACCACCAGCCGCGGATCCAGGAGTGAAGTTCGTATCGAAGAAGGTGCTGCGCGCGGGCGTTGTTCTTCTAGGCTTCCAACTCTCACTGCGCGTGATCGTGGACCTCGGGCTCGGGGCTCTCTTGACGATTCTCGCCACCGTGCTCGGAACGTTCATGGGCACGCTGGCAGTGGGACGCTTGATGAGAATGGACATGCCCGACCGCTATCTGGTTGCAACGGGCACCTCTATTTGTGGCGCGTCCGCGATCGCAGCGATGTCGGCGGTCGTGGATGACGGCAAGAACAGCCGGAGAGTCGAAGAATCCGCGGCTACGGCGCTCGCGGGCGTGACGATCTTCGGAACCGTCTCAATGCTTGCGCTGCCTGCCATCATTAACGCGGTCGGCATGGACGTCATGCCAGCGGGCGTGTGGATCGGCTCGGCCATCCACGAGGTAGGGCAGGTCGTGGCCGGTGGCGGGTTCGTCTCGCCCGAGGTTCAGCAGGTGGCAGTCGCCACCAAGCTTGGCCGCGTACTCACCCTCGCCCCGATGGTGGTGCTGGTCGGATTGGTTATGCGCCGCCGCTCGGCCAGCCACGCCTCGCAAGCTACGGGAAGCGACGTTGTGGCCAAGGCTCCCCCGCTCGTTCCACTCTTCGTTGCTGGCTTTGTGGCCATGGTGATCCTGCGAACCGTGCTCGATCTTCCGGACGCACACGTGTTGCCCTCGACGATCAAGCTCTTCGCGTCCCTGTTCCTCACGGCGGCGATGGTCGGCATGGGAGCAGCCGTCGATATCCGATCCGTACTGAGCCGCGGGCGGGCATCAGTTGTACTCTCGCTCGTATCCGGCATTCTCGCGGCGGCAATCTCCTACGCCTGCGCGATGTTGCTCGTCTAAAAACGCGGCGATACTGCCGCACCCGTAGATTTGCGGGGCGCTGGGAGCCCGATGTCTTCATATAGCGAAGATCGTGCTCCCAGCGCCCTCGTTTTCAACGCTGTGGCGGGTAAGCGTGCGTTTTACTCGTCGTAGAAGGCGCCGATGTAGCGCGGATTCATGAGGTTTTCGACAGAAAGTGCTTCGTCGAGCTGTTCTTCAGTAAGCAGACCGCGCTCGAGCACGATCTCGCGCACACCCTTGCCCGTGGCCGCCGCTTCCTTGCCGATCGAATCGCCCTCGTCGTGTCCGATGAGCTCGTTCAAGTAGGTCACGATGCCGATCGAGTTCATGACGTTGGCCTTGCAGACCTCCTCATTGATCGTGATGCCATCGACGCAACGCTCGCGGAGAGTCCGCAGCGCGTTGCGCAAGATGTACACGTCCTCGAACAGGCACTGGGTGATGATCGGCTCCATGACGTTGAGCTGGAGCTGGCCGGCCTCGGAGGCAAATGCAACCGTCGTGGCATTACCGAGGACCTTGTAGCACACCTGATTGACGACCTCCGGGATCACCGGATTCACCTTGGCAGGCATGATCGACGATCCAGCCTGCATCTCCGGCAGGTTAATCTCATGCAGCCCCGCGCGCGGGCCCGAGCTCAGCAGGCGAAGGTCGTTGCAAATCATCGACACCTTTGTTGCCAAGCGCTTGAACGAGCCGGAGACCGCCACGAACACACCGGTATCCGAGGTCGCCTCGATGAGATCCGGAGCCCCGGTGATCTCGAATCCCGTCACCTCGGCAAGTCGCTGGACTGCGGCTTCCTGGAATCCGGGAGGAGTATTCAGCCGCGTGCCGATTGCCGTTGCTCCGAGGTTGACCTCAAGAAGGAGCTTCATCTCCTGGCGCAGGTAGCGCACCTCCTCTTCCATGAGGGTGCGGAACGCGCCGAACTCCTGACCAACCGTCATGGGAACAGCATCCTGCATCTGGGTGCGGCCCATCTTGATCACGTTCTGATTCTTCTCGGCGATCGCGCCTAGTGAGGCCGCGAGCGCCTGAACTTCCTCGATGAGGGTTTCGACGAGCTTGTACAGGGCGATGCGGATGCCGGTGGGGTATGCGTCGTTCGTGGACTGCGACTTGTTCACGTCGTTATTCGGGTTGATGACCGAATACGTGCCCTTGTCTTCCCCGAGGACCTCGAGCGCAAGGTTCGCCACGACCTCATTCGTATTCATGTTGACCGATGTGCCGGCGCCACCTTGGAACATGTCGATCGGGAACTGATCCATGGCCTTGCCATCTTCCAGCATCAGATCGCACGCGGCGACGATGGCGTCGGTGGTTTTCTTCGGCAAAACGCGCGTGTCGCGGTTCGCGAGCGCCACCGCTTTCTTGGTCAGCACCATGCCCTGAACGAACTCTGGATAGTCGTTCATCGTGCGCCCGGAGATTTGGAAGTTCTCCGTGGCCCTCAGAGTGTGGATGCCGTAGTACGCATCGCCGGGAATCTCGCGAGCGCCCAAGAGGTCTTTTTCGATGCGGGACTCAACCATGTGGTCTCCTTAATTCTGAGCGGCGGCGCTGCGTGCCGCTGGCTCGTGCCGTGGGATGTCAAAAAGTGTGACCCGAGCCTGCCGGGCCTTCTGAAGATGCTAGGCCACTTGGAGCTGCAAGGTGACCGAACTGTGCCAGATCGCCTGCCATTGCCAGTCGTCTGAAGCTGCCTGGTAGCCGCACTGTGCCAGATCGCCTGCTATTGCCGTCGACCTGATTAGCGAGACCGTACGCTAAGTCAAAGAGGGCGGATCCGGGTGGAACCGCCCTCTTTGGTTGTCATGTGCCGCGGCCAGCGGCGGGGTGACCGCCCGGCCAGCAACCAGCCAGTCGGCCAGCAACCAGCCAGTCGGCCAGCGAGATGGCCGCTCGCCTAGCGTGTTGCCGAGCCGTCCACGTAGTCCTCGTCGACCGTCTCCCATGCGAACATCTTGCGAAGCTCCACGCCGACCTTCTCGATCGGGTGATCCTCACCCTTCTTGCGAAGGTCGGTGAACTCCGGCGCGCCGGCGTCCTGATCCTCGATGAATCGGGTGGCGAAGTTGCCTTCTTGGATGTCCTTGAGGACCGCTTCCATGTTCTCCTTGACCTGCGGCGTGATGACGCGCGGACCGGAGACGTAGTCGCCGTACTCGGCCGTATCCGAGATGGACCAGCGCTGCTTGGTCAGACCGCCTTCGTTGATGAGGTCAACGATGAGCTTGAGCTCGTGAAGCACCTCGAAGTAGGCGATCTCCGGCTGGTAGCCAGCCTCGGTCAGAACCTCAAAACCGTACTGGATGAGCTGCGAGACGCCGCCACACAGAACCGTCTGCTCGCCGAACAGATCCGTCTCGGTCTCCTCGGTGAAGGTGGTCTTGATGGCGCCCGCGCGGGTGCCTCCGATGGCCTTCGCGTACGACAGGGCGAGATCCCATGCCTGACCAGACGCGTCCTGCTCGACAGCCACGATGTCGGGCACGCCGCGCCCGTCTTCGTACTGGCGACGAACCGTGTGGCCTGGGCCCTTCGGGGCAACCATGCACACGTCGTGGCCCTCGCCCGGCTTGATGTAGCCGAAGCGAATGTTGAAGCCGTGGGCAAAGAACAGCGCTGCGTCATCCTTCAGGTTCGGCTCGATCTGCTCGGCGTAGACCGTGCGCTGGTGCTGATCCGGCGCCAAAATCATCACGACGTCGGCTTCCTTCACCGCATCCTCGATCGAGGCGACCTTCAGGCCCTCGTCCTTGGCCTTCGCAACCGACTTGGAACCTTCGCGAAGTCCAACGACGACGTCGACTCCCGAGTCGCGCAGGTTCAGCGCGTGTGCGTGGCCCTGCGATCCGTAGCCGATGACGGCGACCTTCTTGGACTGGATGATGCTCAGGTCTGCATCGGAATCGTAATAAATCTCTGCCACTGTAATTCTCCTTAGGTGGGCTACGTGGATTCTAAAATGAATGGGCTGTGGTTGGTTGAGCGTCCCACTAGGTAGGCGTCGCGGATTGCGCCGGCGCTCCTAGTTAGGCACCCTGAGTTAGGCACCCTGCGTTAGGCGCCCTTAGGCACCGCGCAGCTGCTTGCGCTCGGCGGCAACGGTTTCCGTCATGGACCGCGCACCGCGGCCGATGGCCACGGCTCCAGACTGGACGATTTCCTTCACGCCGTAGGGCTCGAGGGCAGCCAAGAGGGCCTTGACTTTCATCTCGCCGCCGGTCGCCTCGATCGTGACAGCATCGGGCACGACGTCGACGATGTGCGCGCGGAAGAGCTCCACGATCTGGATGACGGAGGTGCGGGTGGCCTCGTCGGCCTTGACCTTGACGAGGATCAGCTCGCGCTGAACGGCGTTCGATTCCTCGAGCTCGGTGATCTTGATGACGTTGACGAGCTTGTTGAGCTGCTTCGTCAGCTGATCGAAGGCCTCGTCGTCGGTGTCGACCACGAGCGTGATCCGCGACAGCTCGGGGTCATCGGTCGGGCCCACTGCGAGCGAGTGGATGTTGAATGCGCGGCGCGCAAAGAGACCAGAGACGCGGGCAAGCACGCCCGGCTTGTTCTCAACGAGAACCGAGAGGGTATGACGGTGGTTGATCATGCTTGTTCCTCATCTTCGTGGATTGGGCGCAGCTCGCGCGCGTACAGGATGTCGTCGTTTGAGACGCCGGCGGGAACCATCGGCCAGACCATCGAGTCCGGCGAGACGACGAATTCGACGACGACGGGCCGGTCGTTGACCGACATCGCTTCCTCGATCGCCGCATCGACGTCTTCTGGCTTCTCCACGCGAATGCCGTGGCAGTCGTAGGCTTCGGCCATCTTGACGAAGTCCGGGATTCGCACGGTGCCGTGGCCCGTGTTGAGGTCGGTGTGCGAGAACCGGCCGTCGTAGAACAGGTTCTGCCACTGGCGCACCATGCCCAGCGAGGAGTTGTTGATCAGGGCAACCTTGATTGGGATGGAGTTCAGCCGGCAGGTGGCGAGCTCCTGGTTGGTCATTTGGAAGGAGCCGTCGCCGTCGATACACCAAACCGTCTTATCCGGGTTGCCGACCTTGGCACCCATCGCGGCGGGGACGCCGAAGCCCATCGTGCCGGCGCCACAGGAGTTGACGAGCTGGCCGGGGAACTTCCACGGGATGAACTGCTGGGCCCACATCTGATGCTGGCCGACGCCCGTGGTGAAGATCGAATCAGGCGCGAGCGCGCCGAGGCGCGAGAGCACGTACTGCGGGCTCATCAGGCCGTCGTCGGGCTCTTCGTAGCCCACCGGGTAGGTCTCGCGCAGGTGGTTGAGGAATTCCCACCACTGTGTGAGGTCGGGCTTGCCGTACTGCTCGTAGGTGGGTTCCATCTCGTCCACGAGGGCCGTGATGGTTTCCTTGACGTCGCCGACGATAGCGACGTCGACCTGGCGGTTCTTGCCGATTTCGGCGGGATCGATGTCGGCGTGGATGACCTTGGCGCCGGGCGCGAACTCATCCAGCTTGCCGGTGACGCGGTCATCGAAGCGTGCGCCGAGGGTGATGAGCAGGTCTGCCTTTTGCAGCGCGGCAACGGCCGGAACCGTGCCGTGCATGCCGGGCATGCCGAGGTGGTGCGGGTCGGCGTCCGGGAACGCGCCGCGAGCCTGAAGCGTGGTGACCACGGGGATGCCGGTGGCCTTGACCAGCTCGGCCAGTTCCTCATGGCCGCGCGAGCGAACGACTCCGCCGCCCACGTAAAGGACGGGCTTGTGTGCGCCGGCGATGAGACGGGCCGCTTCGCGAACCATGCGCAGGGACGGCTTGACCTGGGGGCTGTAGCCGGGCAGATCCATCTTCGGGGGCCAGACGAATTCGCAGGGGTCGTTCTGCGCAGACTTCGTGACGTCCACGAGAACCGGGCCGGGACGGCCAGTCTTGGCAAGGTGGTAGGCCTCGGCCATGCGTGCAGGGATCTCGTCCGCATCGGTGATGAGGAAGGAGTGCTTCACGAATGGCATCGTGGCGCCGATGATGTCGGCTTCTTGGAAGGCGTCGGTGCCGATGAGGTTTGCGCCGACCTGGCCGGTGATGGCCACGAGCGGAACCGAATCAAGGTAGGCGTCGAGCAGCGTGGTGACGAGGTTGGATGCGCCCGGGCCCGAGGTGGCGATGCATACGCCGACCTCACCCGTGGATACAGCGAGTCCCTCGGCTGCGTGGCCTGCGCCCTGCTCGTGACGTACGAGAATGTGGCGAATCTTCGTGGACTGGAAAATCGCGTCATACAACGGGAGTGCGGCTCCTCCAGGTAGACCGAAGACACTCTTGACTCCCAGCTCTTCGAGCGAGCGGATGACTGCGCTTGCACCGGTGGCCTTTTCGCGGATAGTCGTTGGCGACTTCTCCTTGACCTTGGGCGGTGTTGGCGTCTTAGCCATTGTTCCTCCTTGAGTTCGGTGTGACGAGATCCGTTCGTAGCCATGCCCAGCGAGGATCCGTGCGGGATTCACGTGGTCCGGGCATTAAAAAACCCCTCGAGTGTTCCGAGGGGCGCACCGTCGCAGGTCTTACCTGCTGGTGCGCTGGTTAATTACTACGAGGATGTTCGTCATGGTCTTACCGTAACCCGCCTACCACGGACGCTCCAAATTATTTCCGGCTCGTCTCAATAGTTGGATAACGGTCTTGCCAAGCGGACGCTCTCGGCGGACCCCGAGCGGCCCGCCGGAGCCCGGCAGGCTAGCGCCGCGAGCTAGAGCGAGCCCAGAACCGTGGCCACGAGAATCTTGCCGATCATTGCCACTGGGTAGACGAGCGCGTAGCCGAGCGACACGCGCGGATCGGAGTTCGTGCGCGAGTTGGCGAACGCGAGGACGGCCGGCTGAGTCTGCGCGCCAGCAAGCATGCCCGAGAACTGGGTATTGCCGATCTTGAACAGCCCGCGCATCACAAAGAAGAGGCCAACCGCGAGCGCCGTCGTCATGATGACGCCGAGCACGAGGATCTCGATCCACGTACCCGAGGAGAAGGCCACGAGGATCTGTGCGCCCGCGTTGGTTCCCGCCTGAGCAAGGAAGAGCAAGAGGCCGACCTCCGCGAGCACTGTGTTCGTCGTGTTCGGAAGCGCCGTGACCTGCTTGCCGATGCGGCCGAGGCGGCCAAAGATGAGGCCCACAATGAGCGCGCCAGCGGCAGCGCCGATCGCCATGCCCGAACCACCCGGCAGCGGGATCTTGATCGTGCCGATGGCCATGCCAAGGGCGATGCCAAGGCCCAGCGTCACGGGGTTGATGTCAGTCAATCCCTTCGACGAATCGCCGAAGAACTTGGAGATCGCCTTCATGTTCGAGGTCGGGCCGATGACGCGAATGCGGTCTCCCATCTCGACCATGAAGTCGGGAATCGCAAGGAGGTCGGAATCGCCGCGGCGGATGCGCGAGGCGGTGGCGCCGAACTTTTCAGTGAGCACGTCGTCAAGCTCCGCGATTGTCATGCCCGCGAGCTTGGGCTCGGAGACGGTGATGCGGCGGAAGTCGAGGAAGCGGCGGTCGGCGCGCAGCGAGTGCGAGGAGCGGTGGCCGACCAGTTCTTCGAGCTGGGACAGTTCGGCGTTGGTGCCGACGACGGTCAGCAGGTCATCCTTTTCGAGGATGTCGTTGCGGGTCGGGATCCAGATGGGCCCGGTCTCGCCGCGGCGCATGCGCGAGATTTCCACCGGCTTCTTCAGCAGACCAACGAGTTCGCCGAGGCGAGGCTGATCATCGCGATCAACGCGCAGGGTCACGTGCGTGACGGGCTCGGGCTTATCCGTGTCCTCGTGGGCCTTGCGCAACGCGAGGAACGCGGCAGCGAGCATGCCGATCACGCCGAACAGGTAGGCGATCGAGTAGCCAACGGTTGCAGTGGCCGAGTCGCCGGAGGCCTCTCCCGCTGCCGACAGCGCGGGGGTATTGGTAACCGAGCCGGCGAAGGTACCCGAGATCAACGAGATGTCCATGTCGAAGACGAATCGGCCCACGACGTATCCAATCGCGGCCACGGCCCCGTAGAGCGCCACCAACGAGACCATCGGACCCACTGCCTTGCGCACGTTTTCAAAGAAGGACGGACCCGAGTTGTTTCCGATCGTGAAGGCAAACAGCGCGAGGCCCAGCGTACCCACCTCGTGTGGCACGAGCACGTCCACACCCATCGACGCACCCCATGCCGAGATGGCGATTGCCACGAACAGCACGGCGGCCGCGCCTAGCGAAATGCCCCTGACCCTAATGTGTCCGAACAGCATGCCAAGACCCACAAGGAAAAATACAAGGAGCACTGGTTGCGAGGCGAGAAATTCAAAAACAGCGATCATCATCGTCCTTCAACGAAATTTGAAACCGGTATCTATTATCGGACGACGACGGCGTGTTCAGCGCGGTCAAAGGGCCCGAAACAGGCCATGGTGATCAACCTTACGGGCGACTACCGCGCGTCGTCGTCGCGCTTGCGATCGGAGAGCGGAACGAAAAAGGCGATGGCCGCCGCGACGATCGCCATGCCAATGATGATCATCCAGTTTTCCGCGAAGGCTTCGCCGAGGCTGGCGCCGCGCATCGTGGGGCCGATGAGGAGGATGCCGACGAACACGAGGGCCGCGCCGATGAAGATTCGCACGCGCTTGTTGAAATTGCCGTCCATGGCTCCAGAATAACCATTTAATACACACGCTTCACGAGTAGGCAAAATGTACGATTAGGGAGCACGATGTGAGTTAACTCTCACTAGCCTCGACAGAGGTCCTGGCGCGTGTAGGCGCCCTCCGACTACCTAGGGAAGGGACATCACTATGTACGTGCTTGCTCTCGAAGCATCAACCACCTCCGCGAAGGCGATGCTCTACCGCCGCGAAACTGGCGAAACCATCGTGGAAACTCGCAACTACCCGGAGATGAATAGCGTCGAGCAGGATCCGAACATCGTCTACGACGCGCTGTGCGAAGCCTCGCGTGACCTCATGGCGCAGCATTCCGACAAGGAAGTTGGGATCGTTGCGCTCGGCGGCACGTGGCATTCGGTCATGTTGCTCGACGACGATTTCTGGCCGACCACCCCGTGCTACGCGTGGAACTTCACCGGGGCGTCGTCGATTGCTCAGGGGCATCGCACGGATCCGGAGTACATTGACGCGTACTACCGGCGAACGGGCGGCATCCCCAACGCGTCATTTCCCTTCTTCAAGCTTCAGTACCTCGCGTCGAAGGGTCACAAGCTGTGGCGGTCGCGGATCATGGGGCAGGGAACGTTCATCTTCTATCGCCTCACCGGCGAGTTCGTGAGCTCGGAGTCGATGGCCTCGGGCACGGGCCTGCTCGACATCACCACGCGAGAGTACGACGCCGATCACCTCGACGTTCTGAGCATCTCGGAGGACAACCTCCCCCGCGTGGTTCCCTGGGACGAAACCGCGCCACTGCCGGCGACGGGCGCGAAGCGACTCGGAGTGCCCGAGGGCACGCCCGTCCTACCAGCAGAGCCCGACGGCGGCCTGAACCAGGTGGGCTCTGGCGGCATGGAGCCGGGCGTCATGTCGATGTCGGTGGGAACGTCGGGCGCCCTGCGCGTGTCGACAACCGAACCCACGCTCGATCCGCGCCACAACGTGTGGTGCTACCTCGGCGCCAAGAACTGGCTCTCGGGCGCCGCCACCTCGGGCGCAACCAACGTGCTCGATTGGTACAAGAAGCAGCACCTGCCCGCAGGGCTGAGCTACCAGGAGATGGAAGAGGGCATCACCCCTGACATCGACAGTCCGGTCTTCCTCCCGTTCGTCTTTGGCGAGCGGTCGCCGGGCTGGGATGACACCCGCCGCGGCGGCTTCGTGGGGCTCGAGCCGCATCACGAATGGAAGCATATGGTGGCCGCGATTCGCGAGGGTGCCCTGTTCAACCTCAAGCAATCGTTCCAGGCGCTCATGCGGATCAACGACGAACCCGAGCAGATCATCCTCTCCGGCGGCATCCTCAACTCCCAGCAGTGGACTCAGATGGCGGCGGACATCCTCGGGCGCACAATTCATCCCACGGAAGAAGCACAAAACTCCCTCATCGGCGCGGCTCTGCTCGGCGCCCAAGCACTCGGCCAGGGCGACGCGGCCGATTACACGCCGCCGTTGCTCGACCCTGTCACACCGAATTCGCAGTCCGTGCAAAAGTACCTCGCTAAATTCGGCAAGTACCTCGACGCCTACAACAAAACCGGCGCCTAGTTTTTCACCATCACACAACACTCAAAGGAGGCACTCATGCCCTCGCTCATGGAATCGATTCCCCTGTTTCAAGTCACAGAAGGCTGGGAACAGACGATGGGCGCAGGCCCACTTCTTGGAATCGCTCTCGCCGCGATCGCCTTTATCCTCGTGGCGATCATCATGTTCAGGCTCCACGCGTTCCTGACCCTCATCCTCGTCTCGATCCTGACCGCTCTGGCAACGGGCGTACCAATCACCGAAATCGTGAACACTCTGGTTGGCGGCTTCGGCAGCACACTCGGATCGGTTGCACTGCTGGTCGGCTTGGGCGCGATGCTCGGCAAGCTCGTCGAAGCATCGGGCGGCGCCAAGGTTCTCGCCGACGCGATGATCAACCGCTTCGGCGAGCATCGCGCGCCGCTTGCGCTCGGCATCGCCTCGCTCATCATGGGCTTCCCGATCTTCTTTGACGCCGGCCTCGTGGTCATGCTCCCGATCGTCTTTGCCGTTGCACGCCGGCTCGGTGGCAACGTCATCTACTACGGCATCCCCACTGCGGCCGCGTTCTCCGTGATGCACGTGTTCGTGCCGCCGCATCCCGGCCCCGTCGGCGCATCCTCACTCTTGGGCGCGAACATGGGCTTGGTGATGGCACTCGGTATCGTCGTCGCACTTCCGACCTTCTATGTCACCGGTCTTTTGTGGGGTAAGTACATCGCGAAGCGCGTGAACGTGAAGATGCCCGACCTCTTCGGTTCCATTCCGGACGACCAGCTCGCGAAGAACCCACCGTCGGTTGGCACGGTTATTAGCCTCATGCTCTTGCCCGTCGTCCTCATCTTCTTCAACACCGGCCTGACCATGGCAGCGGAGGCTGGCAAGGTTGACGGCGAGAACTCCTTCGTTCAGTTCCTCATCATGCTCGGAAACACGCCGATCGCCCTGCTGATCTCGGTGCTCGTTGCCATGATCGTGCTCGGCAAGAAGGTTGCTGAGGATAAGGACACGCTCGAGAAGGTTGTCGATTCTGCACTCGGCCCGATCTCCTCGGTCGTCCTTATCACCGGCGCCGGTGGCATGTTCGGTGGCGTTCTGCGCGCGTCGGGCATCGGCGATGCACTCTCGGGAGTCATGAACGACATGGGTATCCCGATCATCCTCGCCGCATACCTCATCGCCGTCGCGCTGCGTCTGGCACAGGGTTCGGCAACCGTTGCCCTGTTGACGGCAGCCGCTCTTGTCGCGCCGTCCGTTGAGCAGGCTGTGGCTGCGGGCGACATGGGCGCGCTCGGCGTGGCATGCATTGTGCTGGCCGCGTCGGCCGGTTCGGTCTTCGCATCGCACGTCAACGATTCTGGCTTCTGGCTCGTTGGCCGACTCATGGGCATGGACGTGAAGGCCACGCTGAAGGTCTGGAGATC
>NZ_JBHWPL010000072.1:0-7907 GCF_043424875.1 Trueperella sp.
TGCCCGGAGGAATTCGCGCCCCGCCAGTCTTGGGGCAGGGCGTAATCGGCGCGCTGAGACTCAACGAAGTCCGCGTATTCGACCGACTCGCGAATCGCCTTCGCCTCGCGCAGCTCGGCTTCGATGTCACGGGAGGCGGGGATAACGTCAATGACGCGATCAGCGAGCTGGGTGATCGCCTGCCTGTGCGCAATCACGACGACGGTGTGCCCCTCGGCTTTGAGGGTGCGCACAACGTTCGTCACGTATTCTTCGCTCATCGCGTCAAGATGCGCCGAGGGCTCGTCGAGGATAACTATCTTGCGCGACGAAATGAGCGCGCGGGTCAGCGCAAGGCGCTGGCGCTGACCGACCGACAGACCAGTTCCGCCGTGGCCAATGTGCGTATCCCAGCCGTCGGGCAAATGATCGACGACGCCGTCAAAGCCGGTGAGCTCTGCGGCTCGGCGGGCGCGTTCTCCCGTTGCGCCCACGTTCTCGCTGACGGTGCCAGGAACGATCGCAGGGCGCTGTGGCACCCAGGAAATCTGATCCCACCAGGCGTCGCGATCGATATGTGACAGGGGCACGTCCCCGACGTAAACCTCGCCCTCGTCGGCGGCCAGAAGACCGAGAAGCACGTGGACCGCCGTCGTCTTACCGGATCCGGACGGCCCCCGCAGCGCCGTGATCTGGCCGGGCTCGATCGTCGTCGTGAGATTGGCGGGGGCGACAGTGGCTCGCGCGGGCGCGTAGACGGACACGTTCTCGAAACGAATCGCGGCCTCGTCAAGGTTCGGAACCTCGGCGGTGCCGGTGTGCTCGTGCGCCGGCGTCTCGAGGATCTCGAAGACCTTCGCGGCGGCCGTCACGCCATCTGCAGACGCATGGAACTGAGTGCCCACCTCGCGAAGCGGCTTGAAGATCTCCGGGGTCAGCATGATGACGATCAAGCCAACCTCGAGGGGGATCGAGCCGTCGACCATGCGCAAACCGACGTTGACGGCAACGAGCGCGGTGGACAGGGTGGCGAGGAATTCGAGTGCGGCGCCGGAGAGAAATGCGACGTACAGGGTCTGCATCGTCTTTTGCGCGAAACGCTTTCCGAGGCCCTCCACGCGCTTTTCCGGACCGCCCTCGCGGCCTAGACCCTTGAGGGTGGCGAGTCCAGCGAGAAGGTCCAGAAGCTGTGCGGACAGCTGCTGCATCGCGGCGAGGCGCTGGTTGGAGTAGCGGGCCGTCATCTTGCCAATGAGGATCATGAAGATCGGGATGAGAGGCACGCAGAACACCACGAACATCGCTGAAATCCAGTCGTAGGTGGCGAGCAAGACCGTCAGCGCCGGGGCGGCTGTGACGGTGAGGAACAGTTGGGGGAGGAAGTTGACGAAGTAATCCTCGAGGTCATCGATGCCGCGAGTTGCGAGCGTGACAGTGTTCGTCGTGTTACCGGATGCCCAGCGCTCGCCGAGATTGGCGGCGTGGTTCAACACCTTGCCGCGCAGATCCGTAATCACCTGAACGGCTGAGCGGTGCCCGAAGCTCTCGCGGATATAGAGGAAGGCGAATCGGAGCGCGAAGACCACCACGAGCCAGCCAATGAGCGGAAGCACCTCGGCCGGAGTTGCTTCGCCATAGAAGACGGGGGAGGCCGCCTTGGCGATGAGGACGATCTGGATCGCGATGAGCGCCGCGTCGACGATACCGAGGAGAACGAGGAACCCGATGTAGACGCGCGTCGTACGGGCGTACTGCATCAAACGAGGATCAAAGGGTTTCACAGCACCAACTTCCTTGAATAGATCAATATTCTAGGCGCCCACGAGGAGAAAAGAGAACTCACAGGGCCATCGGACGCGATACAAGAGTGCCGGGCACGAAAGAGCCGGGCAAGAAGAAAGGGAGCGTGAAACTTTCACGCTCCCTTTCTGGATTAGCTGACGTTAGTCCGCGAACTCGCGAATCTTGTCAGGGCGCAGGCCAGCCGGCTCGTCCGAGATGTTCTCGACGCCGAGGCGGGCGGCGAACTGCTTGTAGGACCATGCCATGTAGCCCAAGACGATCGGCACGAAGATCACGGCTGCGATGAGCATGACCGAATGGGTCGGGCCCGTGGCAGATGCCTGCTGCAGCGTGAGGTGGTAGGCCGGGTCGATCGAGGACTTCATTGCGTTCGGCCAGAAGGTCGTGAAGACCCAGATCACAGCGAAGGCGAGGCCACCGAAGGACATGAAGAACGCGGGGAGATCCCGGTTCTGCTGAGCCATCAGCGTGGAGCCAATGAGCATCACAGCTGCGATGAGCAAGGGGACCCAACCGATCGCGTTCTCCGAGTAGGCGAGCTGACCCCAGATCGCCCAGACGGCCGTGATGGCCGTGGACGCGAGGGAGAGCTTCTTCGCCAGATCGAATGCACGCTTGTGGTAGTCACCCTTCGTCTTGATCGCCAACCACAGCGCGCCATGCGTGAGGAAGAGGGCGAGGAAGACGATGCCTGCCAGGATCGTGAACGGCGTGAACAGAGAGACCAATCCTCCCGTGAGGAAGTGCTGATCGCCTGCCACGAGTGCGGCGTCGACGCCGGCGGGATCGGCCGGGATGAACTCGCCGCCACCGCGCTGGGCGTAGTGACCAACCTGAATCTCGGTGCCCTGAACAAGGTTTCCGAATGCCACGCCCCAGACGAGGGTGACGAGCCAGGCGACAGTCGTGTGGAGGGTATCCCACAGCTTGCGCCAGCCGTCGGAGTTGATCTTGCCGCGCCACTCAAGTGCCGAAATTCGGACGATGAGGAAGACGAGGATCAAGATGAGAGCCATGTACATGCCCGAGAACATCGTGGCGTACCACTCGGGGAACGCTGCGAAGGTTGCGCCACCGGCGGTCAGGAGGAAGACCTCGTTACCGTCCCAGTGGGGGCCGATGGTGTTGAGCGTCAGACGACGTTCCTTTTCGTTCTTCGGAACGATCTTCAGGAGCATACCGACGCCGAAGCCGAAGCCTTCAAGCGTGAGGTATCCGATCCAGAGGACCGCGATGAGGACGAACCAAATAATTTGCAGTGCTGAAAGATCCACAGTTCCTCCTAGTAAGCGAAGCTAAGCTTCGTGTCTTCCGTGACGTCTGCGGAGTGGGCGTCCTCCAGCAGGAGCTTGTCTGCCGGGTTAATGCCTTCACGGACGTAACGAACGATGAGTCGGAACCAGACGATGCCCAACGCGAGGTAGAGCAGCGTGAATGTGACCACCGAAATGAGAACTTCTGCGGATAGGACGTTTTGAGACACGCCGTTTTCCGTCAAGAGATGCATCATCTCGCTGGCCGTCAGATCGCCTTCGCGCTCGAAGTTCGGGTATACGACCCATGGCTGACGACCCATCTCCGTGAGGATCCAGCCGAACGAGGACGCGATGAACGGGAAGGGGATCGTCCAGACGAAGACCTTGGCGATCAGATCGCTATTGATCAGCTTGTCCTTACGTAGCAAGAACAAGCCCAAGATACTCAGTCCTAGTGAGGTGAATCCGAGGCTCATCATGATGCGGAACGAGTAGAAGGCAATGAACGGATTCGGCATGTAGTCGACGTTGTCGCCGTACACCTCATTAAACCGCTCGTCGAAGTTTGCCTGTACTTCCTCGACGCCCATGAGGTAGGAATCCTCACCGGAGAAGGAGTTGGTCACCATGAACGACTCGAGACCGGGAACGGGGAGCGAGACGATGTTGTCTGCTTCGAGCTCCGTGCCGGTCATGATGAGTGCCAAGTTGTGACCCTCGCCTGATTCGGCGATACCCATCGCCGCGATCATCTTCGTTGGCTGGATGTGGTACATATGCTGGCCGATGAAGTGACCG
The DNA here is from genome assembly GCF_043424875.1 of Trueperella sp. Classification (NCBI taxonomy): domain Bacteria; kingdom Bacillati; phylum Actinomycetota; class Actinomycetes; order Actinomycetales; family Actinomycetaceae; genus Trueperella; species Trueperella sp. The sequence goes on from NZ_JBHWPL010000072.1 coordinate 3,837, forward strand.
GAGCCGATCACGAGGATCGCTGCGCCTGCAAGGACCTTCAGGCCAAACTGTGCCGACGGCTTCCAGAACTCGCGAGCCTCGACTTCGTTGTTGTTCTTCAGCGCGCGAACGATCCACCAGATCGAGATGCCGGAGACCATGGCGCCAGCGACCATAAAGGACGCCGTGAGTGTATGGAGAACTGCGTAAAGGGTTGTCGCTGAGGTCAGGACTTCGATGAAGCCAGTCATGCCATCGAGCTCTGCTCGGCCAGTCTCCGGGTTGTATACGGCACCGACCGGGTTCTGCATGAATGAATTAGCGGCAAGGATGAAGTACGCCGACAGATTGGTGCCGAGCGCGACCATCCAGATCGCTATCGTGTGTGCCTTGGCGGAAATTCGGCCGCGGCCGAAGATCCACACGCCGAGGAAGACGGACTCCATGAAGAATGCGAGGAGTGCTTCGAAGGCGAGAGGGGCACCGAAGATATCGCCAACGTAGCGCGAGTACTCCGACCAATTGAGTCCGAACTGGAACTCCTGGACGATACCGGTTGCCACGCCGAGTGCGAAGTTAATGAGGAGGACCTTGCCGAAGAACTCCGACATGCGTAGGTACTTCGTGTCCCCACTACGCAGCCATTTGGTCTGCATGATTGCCACGAGTGGCGAAAGTCCGATGGTGAGCGGTACCAAAATGAAGTGGTACACGGTCGTAATACCGAACTGCCACCGTGAAAGGTCTAGGACATCCACGTGTGTCACCTTCCCGAGTGTGTTACCTCGAACCGTGCAAGTCCGAGTCTCAGCCGAAACTGATGTACTTGAATGTCTCACCTGCTCATCTCTGAGCACGCTGAGAGTTGGATTCAGCTTACCTCACGCCTTTGTCGATCTGCGTCTCTAAAGTCGGAATAGTTCCAGAGTGTGAAAACTCATCTTCCTGATCACGGCACCATTGACAGAAATGAGGGGACTAAGGTCCCGAGCCGAGAGTTTGTAGTGAATGCGATAGACACGTCACTGACACTGCTCGCGCAATGTGCAACAATAGGAGGCGTGAACCGAGCGTGCATCCGCTCGAGGAACTTGCTTTGTGCGCCGCTGACGCGCTGCAGCCGGGCGAGTTCGAGATGAAGCTTCCGCGGCGAGAGCCGCGACTACTCACGGTAATTGCGCAGATGCACGCAGTTACCGGCTAAGGGATTTCCTATGGCAGAAAGTGCCGAAAATAATGAGGGCGCACCAGTTGCGCCAATGACATCGCTCCTTTTCCAGGAGCCAGACATGAGCCGCGCCGTTCGTTCGCGCCGTGCTCGCCGTGAAGATTCGCGCGATGAGTCCACACAGGAAGAAGGTCGCAAGGGCTCCGACACGGGAGACAAGGGTAACGATTCGAGCGGGAGCTCTCAGGACAACCGCAAGATGAACACCGCGTCCGATTCCGACGACGACGGCGCCAGCCGCAAGCGCAGGCGCGGCAAGCGCGGCGGTCGCAAGAACAACGACGACAGCCAGCAGGATTCGAACGACAAGGCCGAGAACAACGACGCCGATGAGTCCGCAGACGACTCTGACACCAAAGGTGGCTCGTCGAAGCAGAGTCCTCGCACCCGTCAGCGCAATCGCAAGTCAGATAAGGCTGACAACCAGAGTGACGACAAGTCGGATAACAAGGATTCCTCGAAGTCCGAGGAGAAAGAGGACGGCCAGTCCACGACAGTTCGCCGGCGCCGGCGTCGTCGTTCTTCCGACGACTCGAACGATGGCGTGACCGCACCGAAAGGCTCGACGCGCCTGGAGGCAAAGAAGCGCCGCCGCAGGGAAGGCCGCCGCGCCTCCCGTCGTCGTACGACCATCACCGAATCCGAGTACCTGGCGCGACGCGAGGCGGTGGATCGCTCGATGCTCGTGCGCGAGCAGGACGGCCTCAACCAGATTGCCGTGCTCGAGGACAACGTGCTCGTGGAGCACTACGTGGCTCGCCACACCCAGACCTCGATGGTCGGAAACGTGTATCTGGGCCGAGTTCAAAACGTGCTGCCGTCGATGGAGGCCGCGTTCGTGGACATCGGCAAGGGCCGCAACGCCGTGCTTTACGCGGGCGAGGTCAACTGGGACGCCGTGGGCATGAACGGCAAGCCGCGCAAGATTGAGGACGCGCTGAAGTCGGGCGATGCCGTGCTCGTGCAGGTCACGAAGGATCCGATCGGGCACAAGGGCGCGCGGTTGACGGGTCAGGTTACCCTCGCTGGTCGCCACCTCGTACTCGTGCCAAACGGTTCGATGACTGGCATCTCGCGCAAGCTTCCGGAAAAGGAACGCACGCGCCTGAAGAACATCTTGAAGAAGGTCGTTCCCTCCGAGCACGGGGTCATCGTGCGCACGGCCGCCGAGGGCGCCACGGAGGAGCAGTTGCAGGGCGACGTGGATCGCCTCGTGAAGTCGTGGGCGGACATTCAGGCGAAGTCGAAGTCGTCGAAGAACGCCCCCTCGATCCTCAAGTCCGAGCCCGAGCTCGCTGTGCGCGTGGTGCGCGACATCTTTAACGAGGACTTCAAGGAGCTCAAGGTCTCCGGCGACGACGCGTGGTCGACCATCAGCGAATACGTCGAGGAACTTTCGCCCGAGTTGGTTGATCGCCTCGAGCACTGGACCTCCGACAAGGACATCTTCGAGGCAAGCCGCGTGGATGAGCAGCTCGCGAAGGCATTTGACCGCAAGGTCTTCCTGCCCTCGGGCGGATCGCTCATCATCGAGCGCACCGAAGCGATGACCGTCATCGACGTCAACACCGGCAAGTTCACCGGATCGGGTGGCACGCTCGAAGAGACCGTGACCCGCAACAATCTCGAGGCTGCCGAGGAGGTCGTGCGTCAGCTGCGACTGCGCGACATCGGCGGAATCATCGTCATCGACTTCATCGACATGGTTCTCGAGGAAAACCGCGATCTCGTACTGCGCCGACTCATCGAGTGCCTCGGCCGCGATCGCACCCGCCACCAGGTGGCTGAGGTGACTTCGCTCGGCCTAGTCCAGATGACTCGTAAGCGCGTGGGCCAAGGCCTCGTGGAGGCGTTCTCCACCACGTGCGAGTGCTGCAACGGCCACGGCTACATCACGCACGCCAACCCGGTGGAGCGTGGTGAAACCGAGGAGCAGAACCCGCGCACTAACACGCGCAGGCAGCAAAAGCAGAAGTCGCAGTCCACTCAGCAAGATGCCGATTCGAAGCACGACGAGGTTCGGGCCGCACTGGCCAGCATCGCCGCCGCCGCGTCATCGAAGCACGATGGCGACAAGAGCGACGACGCGCAGACCGACGACACGCCGGCCAACGAGACGCCGGCCGATGATTCGAACGGCAAAAAGCAGGGCGAAACCTCGAGCCGATCCCGGCGGAGGAAAGACTCGTCGCGCAACTCGTCGGGCAAGGGCTCGGCGGACAAGGATTCGGCGGGTAAGGACTCGGCGCCCAAGGACTCGTCCCACAAGGGCTCTCAGAAGAACAAGCAGCAGGGGAGCCCGGCACAAAAGGACACGGCTCAGCAGGACGCGGCTCAGCAGGACAAGGCTCAAGAGCCGGATAGCGCGTCGCAAGGCGCGCCCGAGCAGGCCGACGCCAAGCCGAAGCGTGAGCGCAAGCGGCGCGTGACGTCGTCGGGAACGATTACGACGAGCACCTCGCCGAAGTCGCACATCATGTCGTTCCCTGCGAAGAAGACAGAGGAGCCGGCGGCGAAGGAAACCGAGTCCACCGGGGCTGAGGCGCCCGAGTCGAACGACGCGGAGAAGGCTGACGAAAACTAGGAATTGGTACAGGTCCGCAGGGCGGCGACGCGCCGGATAATGTGGCGATCGTCGCCCTGCCAAGACTTGTTACCACCGGGTGATCTCAGTAAACTTGTAACTCGGCGCAACGAGCGTCATAAATTTTTCCAAGCACTGAAGTGCACCAAATCGACAGAGATGAGCTGAACGTGGTTTACGCGATTGTGAAGACAGGCGGCCGCCAGGAGAAGGTGTCCGTCGGATCTATCGTGGTTACGAACAGGATTGAAGGCGAAGCTGGCGACACGGTCGAGCTTGA
>NZ_JBHWPL010000073.1:0-6211 GCF_043424875.1 Trueperella sp.
ACCTCTTACCATATGCGAAGATCGGTTCAAAATCGTCCCACAAATGTCAGGAAAAACTGCAGACGCCGAAGAAACGGCAAGCCGGTGGTCGGGCAGACGAGATGCACCTCCCAGTGGTCGGCCTAGTGGTCGGGCCGCTTAGTGAACGGCCTGCCTAGTGGTCGAGCAACCTAGAGGGCACTCGCCTCACCTGATGTGGTCCGCCTAGCGGCCACCCGACTACTCCGGCCCGCCCCGTAGGAGTCCGGCTAGTAGGAGTCCGGCTGGTCGCCAGCCTCTTTGCCCTCGCGGGCGTCGATGTACTGCGCGGCCAAGGCCTCGGACTGCCGGGCCAAGATCGCCACATCGGCGCCAACGAGAATGAAGTCGATGCCGGCGTCGATGTAGTCGTTAGCCAGCGCCGGGTCAAACGCATTGATACCCACGGGCTTGCCCGCGGCGCGCCCGGCCTCGATGGCTTTGTGGACATTGGCGACGACCTCGGGATGGCCCTGCTGACCGATCAGGCCCATTGATGCCGCAAGATCCGAGGGCCCAATGAAGATCGCGTCCACGCCATCCGTCTCGGCGATGGCCTGCGCATTCTCCACAGCCTGCGCAGACTCGATCTGCACGATGAGCGACACGAGCTCGTCGTTCGCCCTGGTCAAATAGTTCTCCACCCGGTTCCACCGCGCCCCGCGCGCTAGCGCCGAACCCACGCCGCGCACGCCCTCGGGCGGATAGCGAAGCGAGCGCACGGCCTGCGCGGCGTCCTCGGCGGTGTGCACCATCGGCACGAGCAGATTCTGCGCGCCCAGGTCAAGGTACTGCTTGATGAGCACCTGATCGTTGAACGGAACGCGCACCACCGGCGTCGTTGGATAGGCGGCAATCGCCTGAAGCTGCCCCTGAATGTCTCCGAGCGAAAGCGGCGCATGCTCGCCGTCGATCAAAATCCAATCAAGCCCGGACCCCGCAGCGATCTCGGCGTTAACCTGCGAGCCGGACGTCACCCACATACCAACCAGAGAGCGCCCACCGGAACGCCCCTGCCCGGGCGTGAGGTCGGCCCCGCCGCGCTGCTGCGCCAACCGCTGGGCGAACGTGGGCGGAAGTTCTACACGAAACGACATGAAATGGTTCCCATCGGTCCGTAGTCGCACAGCACGGTGTCGCCACGCTCCACCCACATCGGGCGCGTGAACGATCCGGCCAGAATAATTTCGCCGGCCTCGAGGCGGTCGCCGTGCTGCTGGAACTTGTTCGCCAGCCAGGCCACGCCCGTCGCCGGGTGGTTGAGCACGCCGGCAGCCACGCCGGTCTCCTCGATGGTCTCGTTCTTGTACAGCAGCGCGCCGACCCAGCGAAGATCGATGTCCCCGGGCTTCATCGGGTTGCCGCCCAGCACCATGCCGCCGTACGCGGCGTTGTCCGAGATCGTGTCGACGATGGTGCGACCCTCGAGCTCAATGTGCGAGTTGAGGATCTCGAGCGCGGGCGTCACGTACTCGGTGGCCCGCAGCACGTCGAACAGCGTGCAGTTCGGCCCCTCGAGCGGCTCCTTGAGCACGAACGCCAGCTCCACCTCGATACGCACGTTCAAGAACCGGTCGTAATCAATGACCGAGCCGTTTTCGTACACCGTGTCTTCGAACATCACGCCGTAATCGGGCTCCGTAATGCCGGTCGCGGCCTGCATCGCCTTCGACGTCAGACCAATCTTGCGCCCCGCAATCTTGCGGCCAGCGGCAAGTTCGCGATCGCGCCAGGCGGCCTGAATCGCGTAGCTGTCTTCCACCGTCGCATCCGGGTAGCGCGCGGTGATTCGGGGCATCACACTCCGGGTGCGATCCGCCTCGGCCAGCTCGGCCGCGATCTCATCGAGTGTTGATTGCTCAAGCATGACTTCCTCGTTCTCGCGCGGCGTTCGCGCGGTTTCCACGACGACGATGCGTCACTTTTTCTTTCACGACGCCGGTGCGTCGCTTTTCGTTTGTCACGACGCCGGGGCGTCGCTATTGGTGGGGCGGGCTCAGCGACTCACCCTTCACTGAGCCCGCCCGGTGCGTCGCGCCCGGTCAGGGGCGCGGCGCGGCTAGCTCAGATCAAAGATCGGAGCGAAGAAGTTCGCCAAGGACTCGGTGTCCTCAAGCGAGGTGATGTGTGCGACGTACATATCGGGGCGGACCACGACCACTGCGCCGTCGCGCGAGATTCCGCGTGCTTCGAAGATGTCTTCCTTCTGGAACATGTTCGTGGTCATCGGCACGACGGCGTCGCGCTTCTCATCGACACCCGGGTGGTGGATGATACCGAAGACCTCGTTCTTGTCCTCCAGCTGGAGCTTGCCCACGCGCGGGCGGAAGATCTCCGGCGCATCCCCGAGTTCGAACTCGCGGTGCGGCTGCTGGTAGATGACCTTGACGTCGAAGACCGAGTTGATGTCGTCGCCGTCCTTCGTGTGGCGCACGACCGGCGAATCCGGCGAGTTTCCAAGCCAGTCACCGAAGGCGCGGACCTTCGAATCGGGGGCGTCGGCCTTCGGCTCGTCGGCGAACACGTAGATGCGCCAGCGGCCGTCGGCCTCGTGCAGGTGCCCGAGGTGGACGTCGTGTGCATCGGAGCGACGCATGACGCGGTAGGACTTGAAGCGCTTGCCCAGCGGGTATCCGGTGGCAAGCTCCTGCTTCGCATCGGATGCTACGAGCAGCGACTCCGGGTACTCGGTGCGGAAGCCAGCGGGGAACTCCCACGTGCGCACGTAGAAGTCCTCGATCGACTCGTCGCCCGCGACCGAGGCGGCCATGCGGCTCGACCACTCGAGATCGAAGTCAATGAGGTCCTGTGCAACCGGCTGACGCTCGGAGTTGTAGGTGCGAAGGAGCGACGGCGAGGAGTAGCCGCGCAGAACCTGAGCGAGCTTCCAGCCAAGGTTGAAGCCGTCCTGCATGGAGACGTTCATGCCCTGGCCGGCCTTGGCCGAGTGGGTGTGGCAGGCGTCGCCGGCGATGAACACGCGGGGATCTTGCGTTTCGCGGTTCTCCGGGAGGACGTCGTCGAAGCGCTCCGTCACGCGGTGGCCGACCTCGTACACCGACCACCAAGCGACGTCCTTGACCGTGTAGGAGTACGGGGACATGATCTTGTTGCCCTTGGCCACGATCTCCTCGAGCGGGGTGTCGCGCACCTTGTGGTTGTCATCGTCCGCAACCGCGCCGAGATCCACGTACGTGCGGAACAGGAAGCCGCCCTCGCGCGGGATGTGGAGGATCGAGCCGTGGTTGGAGTTGATGATCGCCTTGGTCATCGCGTCGGGGAAGTCGGTGTCGACGAGGATGTCGGCCACGCCCCACGCGTGATTGGAGATGACGCGCGAGTTCTTCGCGCCGATCGACTCGCGAACCTTCGAGCGGGCGCCGTCGCCACCAAGCACGTACTTGGCGCGCACGGTGCGCTTTTCGCCCTTGTTCTCGGCGCCGGTTCCCACGATCTCGCACTCGACGGGGTATTCCTCGCCGTCGTTGACGCGCAGCCTCTCGAGCTCCCAGCCGAAGTTCACCGGCATGCGGGAGGGCTGGCGCTGCATGAAGCGGCGGAAGTAGTCAAGGACGCGAGCCTGGTTAACGATGAGGTGGGGGAACTCGGACAGGCCGGCCGGATCGTCGTCGGTCCACCCGGTACGCACGATGTGGTCCGGGTTCTCCGGATCTGGCTTCCAAAACGCCGTCTCGGTGATTCGGTAGCCTTCCTCAATGACTTCCTCGGCGAAGCCAAACGCCTGGAAGGTTTCCACGGAACGTGCCTGGATACCGTCGGCGTGGCCTAGCGGGAGGCGGCCGTCGCGCGATTCGATGATGCGAGCTTCGATGTCGGGGAAAACGGAGAGCTGCGCGGCGGTAATCATACCGGCGGGGCCCGAACCGACGATGAGAACGTCCATCTCATCGGGCAGATTCGGATCGCGATCTACGCAGGCGTCGTCAACAATCCTGACGCGGGGATCTTCTGAAATGTATCCGTGGTGGTGGAATTTCACGTCTAGTACCTTTCACTTCTTTGTGGTTAGGCAGCGGCGTTCTTGAGTGAGCGCTCCAGCGATGCCAGCTTGTGGTCACGTGCGTAGATCTCTACCTCGCGCGACGTCGCGTCGGAGGTGATGAGGTCGAGCAGGTGACTGTGCTGGTCGATGGACGCGATCGATCGCTGGGCGTCAAACGCAAATGACGAGCGGCGCATCAAGGAAACGCGTTCTGCTTCTGTATTCATGAGGTTGATAAGGCGGGAGTTGGGGCTTTGCGAGGTCAGCACGGCGTGGAACTGTTCGTTCAGTTTCCGGTAGTTTGCCGAATCGAAGATGGGAGCGGCGACGACGACGCGCATGTCGTCGTTGAGCTTGCGCGCTTCTTCGATGTGGCTTTCGCTCAGGTGCGGAGCCGACGAGGCCGTGGCCATGCCCTCCAGCAGCGCGAGGACTCGTAGCGAGTCCGCGTAGCCAGAGACGTCGACATGGGTCACCTGTGCGCCCACGTTGTGTGTGTACTCGACGAGCCCCTCTGCCTGAAGCCAGCGAATGGCTTCGCGCACGGGAACCGCAGAAACTCCGAATTCCTTCGCCAGCGTGCTGATTGTCAGCTTGTAGCCAGGCGTATAGCGCCCGGTCACGATGGCGTCGCGCAACTGTTCATACACTCGCGCAGACTTCGACTTCTGGCTTCCCATGGACTCCCTCATTCTTGCTGTGGGGCCGCACGCGGCCCCACAGCGTCTATGAATCCTGATATGGATTCTACTTGAACCGTTAGAAACCGGCTCCACGATCGAAGGTCGTCTCGATGACGCCTTCTTCTTCTGCGAGCTTCTCGATCTTCGCGTTGAGCTCACCGTCAGCAGCCGGGCTGAGGTCGCGGCCGGTGGAGTTCGGGATCGTCAACAGGGCGATGGCACCAATGATCGTCACAATCGTGATGTAGATGGCCACCGACATCGTGCTTCCGGTCTTGGAGACCAGGTAGGTACCGATGAGCGGAGCGAACGCGCCACCGAGGATCGCGCCGAACGCGTAGGCAAGGCCAGCTCCCGAGTAGCGAATCTTCGCGGGGAACATCTCAGCAAACATTGCAGCTTGCGGACCATAGGTGAATCCAATCGGAATCGCCCAGATCACCATGCCGAGCAGAAGCTGGCTCATGGTGCCGTTCTGGAGGAAGTTGAACAGGACCCAGACCCAGCCGAGCTGAACGACGAAGCCGATCAGGTAGGTCGGCTTTCGGCCGATCTTGTCCGATAGCCACGCGGAGATAATCGTGGTCACAATCCACATCAACGCGGTAATGGAAATGAAGTTCAGGATCGTATCCCGATCCAGTCCGCGATCCTGCGTCGCATAGGACAGGATGAATCCGCCAGTGATCATGTAACCCGCCACGCCGTTTCCGGCGAAGACGAGCGCACCCTGGATGAGCGGCTTCCACGCGGTCTTGAACATGTCCACAATCGGAAGACGAACCTGTTCGTCCTCCTCGTCTGCCTCGCGGATCTCTTCCATGACGGGCGACTCGGCGACGCCGAGGCGGATCCAGGTGCCGATTCCAATCAGCGCGAGCGAGAAGAGGAACGGAACTCTCCATCCCCAGCTCAGGAACTGCTCCTCCGTCGTCGCCATGGACGTGACCGTCAAAACGAGCGTTGCAAGGAGCATGCCCAGCGGAACGCCAATCTGCGGGAAGCCGCCGAACAGGCCACGCTTCTTGACGGGAGCGTGCTCAACAGCCATCAGCGCTGCACCGCCCCACTCGCCACCAGCGGCTAGGCCCTGGAGAATACGGAGGATGAGCAGAGCGATGGGTGCAACCACACCCGCCGCGGCGTAGGTGGGCAACAGACCGATCACGAAGGTTGCCGTGCCCATGAGCATGAGGGTAGCGACCAACATGGCCTTGCGCCCGAGCTTATCGCCGTAGTGTCCCGCAATCGCCGCACCGAGGGGGCGGAAGAAGAACGAGATACCGACGGTTGCGAACGAGATCAATCGGCCTGCGATTTCGCCAGAGCCCTGGAGGAACGGGTCGAAGAACAGCGGCGCAAAGATGATTGCGGCGGCGTTTGCGTAGATGAAGAAGTCGTACCATTCGACTGCGGTGCCGACGAGCGTGCCGAGGGCGACGCGGCGGTCTTCCTTCTTCTTCGTTGAGAGGACGAGTTCCTCCCCGCGGTCGTACTCGGTTGTTTC
>NZ_JBHWPL010000074.1:0-73598 GCF_043424875.1 Trueperella sp.
GATCAAACTCTCCACAAAAAAATAGAACCACCAAACAAAAGCCCGGCAGCCCCACAATCAATAGAGAACCTGAAAAACAAGCTCTTCAAAAACCAGAACAAACTGGCAACCACAACCAACACCCCACCCAAAGGCAGAACACCAGCCATGGCCATAAAAAGATCCAACCAACCCCCCAAAAAAAGGAAAGCCAGCCAAACCAGAAAAAAATACAACATAAAAAGCTGACACACTATTGAGATATCAAACAACACACCCACATTCGAAAGAACCCGACTTTCTCGGGTCAATCCGAAAGGGAGGGACTCTCAATCTTAGAGTCCGTATTGCCAATTGTCAAAGGTCGAAATCGACCTTTTCAGAGCGCACGATATCGAAGAAATAATTTCTAGGATCTCGTTGGCACTCCTTGGCAACGGATATTTACTTTACGCAGTTCGCCCACCGACGTCAAACTATTCAGCGGTGTCGCTGGTCACAGCCACTTTTCGGCGGAATTCCGCCGGTCTCTCGTTAGCTCACGTGCACGACAGTCAGGTTTTTGCGGCCCTTGCGGATCAAGATAACGCCGCCGGCCAGCACGTCGCTTTCTTCAAGCACGCGATCCTCGTCGTCGACCTTCACGTTGTTGATGTAGACGCCGCCGGACGCGATGGTTCGCCTTGCCGCTCCCCTGCCCTTTTCCAGGCCGAGCTCGACGAGCACGTCTTGGATGTCGCTGCCAAGCGTTGCCTGGGCGGACGGAAGCTCCGCCGTCGCGTCCAGAAGCGTTCGCTCGTCCAACCCGGTGGGCTCGGCGCGCCCGAACAGCACAGCCGAGGCCTGCTTAACCCGCTCGGTGTTCTCGGCGCCGTGTACCCAGGTCGTCACTTCTTCTGCGAGCAGGCGCTGGGCTTGGCGCGCCTGCGGGCGCTCGTGAACCATCGTCTCGAGCTCGTCGATCTCTTCCTTACTCAGGAAGGTGAAGACCTTGAGCATGTTCACGACGTCCTCGTCCGCCGTGTTGAGCCAGAACTGGTAGAACTTGTACGGGCTAAGCATGTCGGGGTTGAGCCAGATCGCGCCGCCCTCGGACTTGCCGAACTTCGATCCGTCGGACTTGGTGATGAGCGGATTGGTCAGCACATGGACGGACGTGCCCTCAACCTTGTGGATGAGGTCCATGCCGCCCACGAGGTTGCCCCACTGGTCGTTGCCACCCACTTCGAGCGTGCAGTTATAGCGCCGGTATAACTCGAGGTAGTCGTTGGCCTGAAGGATTTGATAGGAGAACTCCGTGTAGGAGATGCCCTCGTCGGATTCCAGCCTGCGCTTGACGATGTCCTTGCTCAGCATCGTTCCCATGCGGAAGTGCTTGCCGAGATCGCGCAGCAGGTCGATGGCTGACAGCTCGGACGTCCAGTCGAGATTATTGACGGTCCGCGCGGGGTTCTCGCCCTCAAAGTCGAGCAGCGATTCGAGCTGACTCTTGAGCGAGAGCGCCCACTGGGCCACCGTGTCCTTGGTGTTGAGTGTGCGTTCGCCCTTGTCGCGTGGATCCCCGATGAGCCCGGTTGCTCCGCCCACGAGCACGAGTGGATTGTGGCCGGCAAGCTGAAGATGACGCATGACCTTCACGGCAACGAGGTGGCCGTGGTGAAGAGAGGGAGCGGTGGGATCGAAGCCGCAATAGAACGTGATCGGACCCTCGGCAAGATCTGCGCGCAACTTGTCAATATCCGAGTGCTGGGCAATGAGCCCGCGCCATTCAAGTTCGTCGAGGACGTCGCTCACGTCGTTTCCCTTCTATCTTCTTTCGCTCACGTCGAGCACGGTCACATTCTGCCTCATCGTTTCGGCAAATCCGAATCTATTCAGCCTCCGAGACCTCCCGCAGCAAGGCCTCCACCCGGCTGGCAGGTAGCGCGGTTGCCGATTGGCGCGGAGTCCAGTTCACGTCGGGAATGTTCCACTGCAGGACCTCGAGGGGTACAGGTTCGTCGATGGGCCAGAGCTCAGTGAGTTCAAGATCGACGTAGCCGGTTTCCGGCGTCTTCGCGAGCGGATTCCAATGAGGTCCGACGACGACGGTGCTCGCCACACGCCCAGCGCCCACCAGGCCGCGGGGTTCCACTCCGACTTTTACGATGACGGCAAGGTCGCCGATCTCCATGCCGTGGCGGCGGTTTCCCGTGTTCCACGTCGTCGTCGCTGTTTTTCCACGCTCGAGCGCGGGGATCCACCTCGCCCAATCCGGATACGGATCGTAGGCGAGCGTCGGGTTCACCAAAAACAGGAACGCGCCTGCGCTCATGCTCGCGGCTATCGCGCCTCGACGCGGGAGTCGGTGAAGGCGCGCAGATCCGTGATTCGCGTGCGCGCTTCGGCCTTCTGCTCGCGCACGCGATCGGGCGCAGTTCCGCCTCGCCCAGCCCGAGCGGCCACCGAGCCGTCAACTGTGAGCACATCTCGAACCTCGGGCGTCAGGCGCTGATCGATTGCCGTGAACTCGGCGTCGGTCAGGTCCCAAAGCTCCTTGTCTTGCTTCTCGCACTCCGCCACGCAGGCGCCCGAGACCTCGTGCGCCTCACGGAAAGGAACGCCCTGGCGCACGAGCCATTCGGCAATGTCCGTCGCGAGCGAGAATCCCTGAGGGGCGAGCTCGGCCATGCGCTCGTAGTTGAGCACCATCGTGTCGATCATGCCGGAGACCGCGGGCAGCAGGACGTCCAGGGTGTCGATCTGGTCGAAGACCGGCTCCTTATCCTCTTGCAAATCGCGGTCGTACGCGAGCGGGAGACCCTTGAGCATGGCCAGCAGCCCGGTGAGGTCGCCGATGAGCCGGCCGGCCTTGCCACGCGCCAGCTCCGCCACGTCGGGGTTCTTCTTCTGCGGCATGATCGAGGATCCCGTCGAAAACGCGTCGTCGAGGGTGACGAAGGAGAATTCCTTCGTGTTCCAGATGATGATCTCCTCCGAGATCCGGGACAGATCAATACCGATCTGAGCCATCACCCAGGCGAATTCGGCGGCCAGATCGCGAGCCGAGGTCCCATCGATCGAGTTCCACACCGACGTCGTGAAGCCAAGATCCTCGGCAACCGCCTGCGGATCCATCCCGAGGGTGTTGCCTGCCAGTGCGCCGGAGCCGTAGGGACTCTCGGACAGGCGCGCGTCAAGATCGACGAGCCGATCGACGTCGCGGATCATCGGCCACACGTGCGCGAGCAGATGGTGGGCCACGAGGATGGGCTGGGCGTGCTGGAGGTGGGTGCGCCCGGGCATGATTGCCTCCCCCGCGCGCTCGGCTTGCGACAGCAGGGCGTCGGCGACGTCGAGCAGCTTGCCTCCGATGATGCGCGACTGGTCGCGCAGGTACATGCGAATGAGAGTGGCGATCTGATCATTGCGGGAGCGGCCGGCGCGAATCTTTCCGCCCAGCGCCTGACCGGCTCGCTCGAGGAGTCCGCGTTCGAGGGCGGTGTGAACGTCCTCGTCGTCGGGCTGAGGAACGAAGGCTCCCGAGACGACGTCGTCGTCAAGCTGCGCGAGCGCCGTGAGCATGTCGGAAAGCTCGCCGTCCGTGAGCAAATCGGCGGCGTTCAGGGCTCGCGCGTGTGCCCGTGAACCGGCGATGTCGTAACGGGCGAGCCGCCAGTCGAAGTGGGTTGAGCGTGAGAGTTCCGTCAGTGCGTCGGCGGGTTCGCCGCTAAAGCGTCCGCCCCAAAGTGCCACATGTTCCATGCCCTCGATTGTGCCAAAGTATTGGCCTACGCGGAAAACGAGTCCACCCCTGTATACTTTCTTCAAAACGAGCGAGGAGTGTTCATGAAGGTATTGGTTGCTGGCGGCGCAGGGTACATCGGCTCTCACACGGTGGTTGAGTTGGTGAAGGCAGGCCACGAACCGGTCATTGTTGATAACTTTTCGAACTCGAAAGAAACGGTCATTGACCGCCTCGAGGAGATCACCGGCACTCACCTCACGTGGTACAGGGCAGACCTCGCCGATCAGAGCCTCACGCGCGCGATCTTCGAGAAGGAAACGCCAGATGCCGTCATTCATTTTGCGGGATACAAGGCCGTCGGCGAATCCGTCGAACAGCCACTGGACTACTACGAGAACAACCTCAACACGACCTTCTCGATCGCCCGCGCGATGATCGCCTCGGGATGCGACACGATCGTCTTCTCCTCCTCGGCCACCGTTTATGGCGACGCCGAACTCCCCCTCACCGAGTCCGAGCCGCACCTCGATTCCCTCTCCCCGTACGGGTACACGAAGGTGGCCGGCGAACGCATCCTCACGGACATCGCGCAGGCGCATGACCTCAAGCTTGGCCTACTGCGGTACTTCAATCCCGTCGGGGCGGATGCCTCGGGCCGTATCGGCGAGAATCCGCTTGGCCGGCCGAACAATCTCATGCCGGCGGTCGCGAAGGTGGCCGCTGGGCGTCAGGACAAGCTCCTCATCTTCGGCGATGACTACCCCACACGCGATGGTTCGGCGATCCGCGACTACCTGCACGTGACCGACCTCGCCAAGGCGCACGTCGTCGCGCTGGAAAAGCTGGGCGGCTTCGACTCGAGCGTGAAGATCTGGAACCTCGGAACCGGCAAAGGAACGTCGGTCTTCGAACTCGTGGCCGCGTTCGAACAGGCGTGCGGCTTCGAGCTGGCCAAAGAGGTGGCGCCGCGCAGAGCGGGCGATCGCGCGGAAATCTACGCCACGCCAACGCTCGCGCTGGAGGAACTTGGCTGGCAGACCGAATTGACGATCGAGGATATGTGCACCGATACGTGGCGGTGGCAGTCGAATAATCCGGACGGCTATCCCGACGGCGAGGCGCAGTCCACGCCGTCGTCGGTCAATGCCAGCTGACGCGGTGCACGCGCCCGCGTCCTTAACGCGAAACGCCTATTCCGGCGCGGGTGGTCAGGGCTACAATTCCCACATGAATGAACTTGTTGGACGCTCATTACTCAAAGAAGCTGACTTCACGCCCACGCAGTGGGAAGGTCTCATCGATCTGGCTGCGTGCCTGAAGCGCGACCGCAGGGAAGGCCGCGAGGTCCAGTACCTCGCGGGCAAGACGATCGCGCTGATTTTTGAAAAGACGTCCACCCGCACCCGCACGGCGTTTGAAGTCGCCGCCTACCACCAGGGCGCGCACGTCACGGTGCTCGACGGATCGACGTCGCAGATGGGCCACAAGGAATCGTATGCGGATACCGCGGCCGTGCTCGGCCGGTTCTACGACGCGATTCAGTTCCGCGGCTCGTTGCAGGCCGATGTTGAGACGCTCGCGCAGTGGGCCGGAGTGCCGGTATACAACGGTTTGACCGACGACTGGCATCCCACTCAGACCCTCGCCGATGCGTTGACGATCAAGGAGCATGTGGCTAAGCCGCTGTCCGATGTGGTGAACGTCTACGTGGGCGACGCTCGGTTCAACGTGGGGCGCTCCTTCCTCGTATCCTCCGCGATGCTTGGCATGGACGTGCGGATCATCGCTCCTACGGCGTATCAGCCCGACGACGAGGCGCTCGAGATCGCCGAGGCGTTCGCGGATGAAACCGGCGCGAGGATTACCATCACTGAGGATCTAGGCGCGGTCGACGGCGCTGACTCGGTATCGACGGATGTGTGGGTATCAATGGGCGAATCGAAGGACGTGTGGAACGAGCGCGTCGAAGCGCTACGGCCCTATCAGGTCAATGCCGATCTCATGGCAGCCACCGGCAACGAGAGCGCCATCTTTATGCACTGCCTGCCAGCCTTCCACGATCTCAACACCACCGTGGGGCGCGAGGTGTACGAAGCGACGGGCATGGACGCGCTCGAGGTCACCGACGAGGTGTTCTCCTCGGCGCAATCCGTGGTCTTCGACCAGGCCGAGAACCGAATGCACACGATCAAGGCCGTCATGGTGGCCACATTGAGCGAAGATCTCTAGTTTGGCGGCCCGTTTCCTCGAGAAAAACCCAATCACTCGACTCATCCTGCCGATCTACCTACCCGCGCTGATTTTTGCGATCGGTGGCGGTGCGGTGCTACCGGTGCTCGTGCTTGCGGCACTGAGCGTGGGCTTTGACGAGGCCGGATCGTCGGCCGCGGTAGGAATCTTCGGGTTCATCGCGATCCTCATCTCCCCGATCATCGGCCGGGTGATCTCGCGAATCGGCGATCGTTCGGCGCTCATCGGCGGCTCCGTCATCGCCTTCGTTGCGCTGGGTGGCTTCCTGTGGACGTTGCAGTTCCCGGGTACGCCGACGGCGCAGATAGTTTTCGTTCTCTCGATCGTGTTGCTAGCGATCGGCGCGAACACGTGGTCGCTGGCGCGCCAGGCGTACGTCGCCGAATCCGTGCCGGCAATATGGCGAGCCCGGAGCCTATCCACGCTCGGCGGAATGATGCGGATCGGCCAGCTCATCGGGCCGCTGGTCGCCACTGCGCTGCTGGCGGTCTGGGCGTTGCAGTCCGTCTTCGTGATCAACGTTGTGCTCGTGGCGCTCGCGCTCGCCCTGATCATTGCCTACGTTCTACCCGAACCGGTGGGAGCGCGAGAATCCGACCGCGGTCCCGCCCGTCGTCCAACGCCACGCGACGAGCGCGGCACCTCCGAACGCGCCGTAGAGCACAGGTCAAAACTCTCGACGTTCATCCTCGGTTTCGCCCTCAACTGCCTGAACGTCATGCGGGCAAATCGCAACGTCATCGTTCCCCTGTGGGGCACGTTCCAGGGATACGAACCCACCTTCGTCACGGCAACATTCGCGGTGACCGCACTGTTCGACACCGTCATGTTCGTGGTCTCGGGATCGCTTATGGATCAGCGCGGCCGGCACTGGGCTCTCTTGCCGTCGCTCATTTTTATGCCGATCGGCATCATCGTGATGATTGTGTTCACGACGCCGGTGGGTTTCGTTATCGGAGCAGCCATCCTCGGATTTGGAAACGGCTTTGGCGCGGGCATCGTCATGACGATTGGAGCGGACCTGTCCCCTACCACAAACCGCGCGAGCTTCCTCGGAATCTGGCAGTCAATCGTGGCTATCGGAACGGCCGCCGGCCCGTTCGTTATTTCGGGCATGACGCGGCTCGTCGATTTACGCGCGGGCCTGTGGGCGACGGTCGCGATCGGAGTTCTTGGCCTCATCTGGTCAGCGGCGCTGCTCCCGCTCGCCTACCGACGACTCGGCACTGACCTGCGTGGCAATCGGCTGTAGTGCCAGCTGCTATCTCAAGCCGCCGGCACTCACCGGTAGTTCCACCCACGTGCTCATGCCGGAATCGGCCAGCAGGTCGGCAGACTGAATGAGGTCGAGAGCCGCTCGCCGATTGAATCCGAATGTCTTGCGCAAAATCGGCATGGGTTCAGGTACGGTGAGCCGCTCAACCGGGCCGTCGTCGCCTCCAATGAATTCCAGTTCGTAGGACCGGTTCGACGGGATACGCATTGCCGTGCGCGCGATCTCGTTTATCCCGCACATGCGCACGCCAGAAATTCGGCGCAGGCGCAACGTCCCCGTCGGTGTGTCCATGACCACTAGGACAGGTTGAGCTTCGGCATGGCCTCGCCCTTGCCGAACTCGACGTCGCGTGCGGCGGCAAGCTTCGAGGTCAGACCCGTCAGCTCGATGAATCCGCGCGCGTGCGACTGGTTGAACGTATCGCCCTCGTCGTAGGTGGCGAGGTTGAAGTCGTAAAGCGACGTGTTCGAGCGGCGGCCCGTCACCTCGGCGCGGCCACCGTGGAGCGTCATGCGGATCTCGCCCGAAACGTATTCCTGGGTGTCAAGAATGAATGCATCCAGCGAGCGCTTGAGCGGCGAGAACCACTGGCCCTCGTACACGAGCTCGGACCAGCGCAGCGCCACGCGCTGCTTGAAGCGCGCCTGCTCGCGGTCCATCGTCACGCGCTCGAGTTCCTTGTGCGCGGTGATGAGTGCCATCGCGCCCGGAGCCTCGTAGATCTCACGCGACTTAATGCCGACCATGCGATCCTCGACGATGTCGATCCGGCCGATACCCTGTGCACCGGCGCGGCGGTTCATCTCTTCAATGGCCTGCAGCGGCGTGACGTCCTTTCCGTCGATCTTCACAGGGATGCCCTTGTCGAACTCGATAACGACCTCGTCGGGAAGCGGCGGGTAGGCCGGGTCATCGGTGTAGGAGTAGACGTCCTTGGTGGGCGCGTTCCACAGGTCCTCGAGGTAACCGGTCTCAATTGCGCGTCCCCACACGTTCTGATCGATTGAAAACGGGTTCGACTTCGTCGTCTCGATGGGAAGGTCATGCTTTTCCGCGTACGAGATCGCGAACTCGCGCGTCAGAGCGAGGTCTCGCACGGGCGCGAGGCAACGCAGGTCCGGGCCGAGCGCCGTGATGCCGTTTTCAAAACGCACCTGATCGTTGCCCTTACCAGTACAACCGTGAGCGACCACGGAGCCACCGAATTCGCGCGCTGCCGTCACCAGATGCTTAACAATCACGGGCCGCGAAAGCGCGGAGACAAGCGGATATGCGTCCATGTACAGGCCATTGGCCTGAAGGTCGAGCATGCAGTATTGCTC
Organism: Trueperella sp.; assembly: GCF_043424875.1. Lineage (NCBI taxonomy): Bacteria > Bacillati > Actinomycetota > Actinomycetes > Actinomycetales > Actinomycetaceae > Trueperella > Trueperella sp. Next base: position 8,555 of record NZ_JBHWPL010000074.1, read on the forward strand.
GGCGAACTCGTCGCGAGCGTCAGCCACGTAGGATTCCACCGCGCCGCAGTCGAGTGCGCGCTGGCGGATGACCTCGAGATCTTCACCGCCCTGGCCGACGTCGACAGCCACGGTCACAACCTCTGCACCGGTCCGTTCGGCGATCCAGCCAATTGCGACGGAGGTGTCAAGACCTCCAGAGTATGCGAGTACTACGCGATCCTTTGCCATGTTTCTTCCTTTATTCCTCGTTGTTTGACGTTTGTGCTTGGGCGATGTCGATCAGGTCCTTCAATAACCTCTCGGCTCGCTCCTGGTTCTGGGTGATAACAAGTACGGTGTCGTCGCCGGCGATGCATCCAAGGACGCCCTCGAGCACTGCCCGATCGAGCGCGGATGCGAGGAGCTGCGCGGCTCCTGGCGGGGTTCTGAGCACGAGCTGGTTCTGCGCCGATTGGGCGGAGACCATGACCTCGCGCGCCCAGCGTTGCAGGTTACCATCGGCGGCGCTCTCCTGCTCGCCGGCCACTCCGGGCGATGGGATGCGGTACGCGCGCCCGCCGTCGGGCGTCGGCTCCTTGCGCGCCTGCAGTTCGTCAAGGTCGCGCGAGAGCGTTGCCTGCGTGACGTCAATGCCCTCGTCCGCGAGCAACTGACGCAGCTCGCCTTGCGATGAGATTGGTCGCGATTCAACGATCGCAATGATCCGCGCCAAGCGCGCCGCCCGGGTCGATATTGTGCTCATGACAACTCCTTCATGACGTCAACGAACGGCTGAAGCTCCTCGCGCGTGATCACGAGCGGCGGCGCCACTCGGATCGTCTCGGCATTTGGCGCGTTGACGATGAATCCGCGCTCGAGGAGTTCTGTATGTACCGTCGGGGCGTCCTCCACAGCGACGCCGATCAGCAGGCCAGCGCCACGCGTGTCGTAACCGATGAGGTCCAGTTCGCTGCGTAACCACTCGCCGGTCGAGGTGACGTGGCCGAGCAGGCCTTCCACCTCGTCCATGACCGCCACCGCGGCAGCCGCGGCGAGCGGGTTGCCACCGAAGGTGGTGCCGTGGCTTCCCGGGCTCATGAGGCGTCCGGACTTTTCGACGCCGATCACGGCGCCAATCGGGACGCCCCCGCCGAGGCCTTTCGCTAGCGTAATGACGTCCGCCTTCACGACGTCGGAGTGCGCAAACCAGCGCCCGGTGCGGCCCATGCCCGTCTGGACTTCGTCGACGACGAGGAGTGCGTTGCACCTATCGGCCACACCGCGCGCCCGGCGCAAGAACTCCTCGGACAGCGGATGGATCCCGGCCTCGGCCTGAATGGTTTCGACGAAAATCGCCGCGACGTCGTCGTTCGCCGCCGCGTCCAACGCGTCGACCGTGGGCTCGATGAACAGCACATTGCCACCGAGCGGCTCGAACGGTTCGCGGATCGCCGGCTTGTGGGTGATCGATAGCGAGCCGAGGGTGCGCCCGTGGAACCCGTGCTTCAGCGCGATGATCGTACCCTTCGGCTTGTGCATGAGGGCCATCTTTATCGCGGCTTCGTTGGCTTCGGTGCCCGAGTTGCAGAAGAACACGCGCGCGGATGCGCCGACGTACCCCTCGGCCGACAGCGCGTGCTGAAGCTTGTCGGCGAGCTTGATCTGCGGGACCGTGGCGAAGAAGTTCGAGGTGTGCGTGACTTTCTTGGCCTGCTCGCTCAGTGCGTTGACGATCGCCGGATGCCCGTAGCCCAGCGCGTTCACCGCGATTCCCGCGAGGAGGTCAAGGTACTTTGTGCCGTGTGTATCCCACACGTACACGCCCTCGCCGCGCTCGATCACGAGCTGTGGCGGGCCAAAGGCATTCATCATCGTCTGCCGGTACAAATCCTCGTAGTTCACTGGCCGTCCTCCTCTGTGGTGGTGGTCATGGCCGTGCGCGCTGGCATCCGGGCGGCCGACTCGGCCACCTGCGTGCCGATGCCGGCGTCGGTAAAGATCTCGAGCAACATCGAGTGTGCCATGCGCCCGTCGATAATGTGCGCCTTGGGCACACCGTGGTAAATCGCATACAGCGCCGCTTCCATCTTCGGCCTCATGCCCGAATCCAGGTGCGGCACGAGCTTCCGGAGGTCGCCGGGATGGATTTCCGAGACGAGCGACGACTTATCGGGCCAATCCAAGTAGAGGCCCTCGACGTCGGTCAGCATGATGAGCTTGTCCGCGCCGGCTGCTTCGGCGATTGCGCCGGCCGCAGTGTCCGCGTTGACGTTTAACACCTCTTCGGGGTGATCGACGTCCACCGCGACGGTCGAGACGACCGGGATCATTCCGGCGGAGAGCATCTGGTTGAGCGAGTTCGTATTGACGTCCAGGATGTCGCCCACGTGACCGATGTCCACGGCCGAACCGTCGATCGTCGCGGTCCGACGACGCGCGGTAAGCAATCCCGCGTCCTCGCCCGAGATTCCCATCGCGTAGGGTCCATTCAGGTTCAGGAGCGAGACGAGCTCGCGCTGGACCTGGCCGGTCAGCACCATGCGCACGACGTTCATCGTTTCCTTGTCCGTCACGCGCAGGCCGCCGCGGAACTCCGAGACGATCCCAACCCGCTGGAGCATCGTGTTGATCTGCGGGCCACCGCCGTGCACGACGATCGGGAGGAGCCCGACCGAGCGCATGAAGATGATGTCTTTGGCGAACGCGCGCTTGAGTTCGTCGTTGATCATGGCGTTGCCGCCGTACTTGATCACCACGCGCTTGCCCGTGAATTCCTTGATCCACGGAAGCGCTTCGATGAGCGTTTCCGCCTTAACTTGAGCTCCTTGGAGCCGTTCGAGAATGGTCTGGTTCATGTCGAGTACGCCGAGTTCTCGTGGACGTAGTCATGGGTGAGATCGTTGGTCCACAGTTCAACGACCTCCTGCCCAGCGTGCAGGTCGATCTCGATCGTCACGTCGCGGCTCGAGCCGAGATCCACCAGCGAGCGGTCATCGCCGACCCCTCCTGAACGGCACACGGGAACGCCGTTGAACCATACGTCGAGGGCGTCAGGATCGAACGGCGCGACGTCGGCCGGGACGGTTCCGGCCTGAGCAATGACTCGACCCCAGTTCGGATCGTTGCCGAAGATCGCCGTCTTCAACAAATTGGAGCGCGAAATTGCACGTGCGACGGCGAGGCCAGCCTCCTGCGAGCTGGCTCCGCTGACGCGGATGAGGACGTCGTGGGAGGCTCCCTCGGCGTCGCCGATGAGCTGGCGAGCGAGTGACTGAGCCACGGCCGTGAGGTTCTCGGTGAAGTCGGCCGGTTCAACGCCGGAGGCGCCCGATGCCATGAGAATCACGGTGTCGTTGGTGGACATCGCGCCATCGGAATCGATCCGGTTAAAGGAATATTCGACGGCGATATCCAGTGCGCGCTGGGCCTGCGCCTGAGTGAGTACCGCGTCGGTGGTGATCACGCACAGCATCGTGGCCATGCCGGGGGCGAGCATGCCCGCGCCCTTGACCATCGATCCGATCGAATACTCCCCTGCGATACCCGCCTGCTTTGGCCGGGTGTCGGTGGTCATGATGGCCAGCGCGGCGTCACCTCCCCCGTCGCGGCTGAGTAAGTCAATAGCCTCCTCGGCGCCAGCGCGGATCTTGCCCATCGGCAGCAATTCGCCGATGAGTCCGGTCGAGCACACGGCCACCTCGGCGGGTTCCACGCCGAGCTTGGTGGCCACGAACTGAGCCGTCTCGACGCTATCACGGTAGCCGCGCTCGCCGGTTGCGGCGTTTGCACCGCCCGAGTTGAGGATGACCGCCCTGTAGTTTGAGCCGGTTGTTTCTTTCATCCACTGGACGGGCGCGGCGAACACGCGATTTTGCGTGAGCACATGAGCCGAAACGACCTCCGGGCCATCGTTGACGACGACGGCGACGTCCTTGCCAGCGCTCTTGATGCCGGCAGACACTCCCGCAGCTCGAAAGCCCTGCGGAGCCGTAACGCCGAGCTCGGTATCGACCGGAATCGTGTTGCGTGAAAACAGCATTAGGGTGCCACACCTACCTGAGATAGTCCGGTGGTTTCATCGAAGCCGAGCGCGAGGTTCATTGACTGTACCGCGGCGCCCGCCGTTCCCTTGACGAGGTTGTCGATCGCGCATATTGCCGTAATTCGGCGGCCGTCGCGATCGAGCTCCGCGTGGACGAGTGCGAGATTCGATCCGACTGTGGCGCCCGTGGTCGGCCACTGCTCTGACCACACGACGAACGGCTCGTTCGCAAGCGCGCCCTGGTAGGCGTCGAGTACCTCGCCGGCGTCCGTGCCATCCACAACGGGAATCGACACGGTGGCCAGAATGCCTCGCGACATCGGAACGAGCACGGGTGTGAAAGACATCGACACCGTCGCGGCACCAGCAGCCTGAAGGTTCTGCGTGATCTCCGGAATGTGCCGATGCGTACCTCCGACGGCGTACGGCGCGGCCGACTCGCTGGCTTCAGCTGCGAGCAGGTGCGTCTTCGGGCTCTTGCCCGCGCCCGAGTAGCCCACCGCAAGTGTTGCAACGATGTCCTCGCCGGTCGCAAGCCCGGCGACGACGGCGGGTTGCGCTGCGAACGTGACCGCCGAGGCGTTGCATCCGGGCGCGGCGATCCGGGTGGCGCGGGCGAGCAGCTCGCGCTGGGTGGGACCGCTCGCCCGAATGAGTTCAGGCATGCCGTACGTCCACGGCTCAGCGGCCTCGGAGCCGTAGTACTCCTGCCACGCCTGTGCACTTTCGAGCCGGTGATCGGCGCCGAGGTCGACGATCAGGGCATCGGGATTAAGCGCTTCGATTTCGACCGTCATCGCGGCCGACGCCCCGTGGGGCAAGCCGAGCACGACGACGTCGTGATGTGCGAGAACATCGGCGGATAACGGCTGGATGTCACGATCGCGCAGGGGTCTCAGGTGCGGTTGATGCTCCCCGAGCTTCCCGCGCGAGGAATGCGCGCTCACGGTGCGAATATCCGCCTCCGGATGGGCGAGGAGTACGCGCGCAACCTCGCCACCTGCATAACCGGTGGCTCCCGCGATCGCTACTGTGAATGTCATACGCATAACTATACGCTCGGCCGCATGAATTGGGAATTTAGTCCACTGTGAGTACAGCCACCGGCACTGAAGCCATGGGATTCAAGAGCACAGCAGCGGTACATCATCCACAACATGTCCGCCTATGCACTTATGAGCGCTACTGAGATTTTTCTTCAACATAAGTTGCACACATGGCAGAATGTCCTTATGGCAACAGGATCAGGCGCATCGCGAGACGACCTCATGTTCGAGGCTGCCTACCTGTATTACATGGAGGGCCTCACCCAGCAGGCCATCGGCACCAAACTTGGCTATACGCGCTGGACGATCGGACGCCTCATCGACGAAGCTCGCGAGACTGGGCTCGTCTCTATCTCCATTAATCACCCGCGCGCGCAGACTCACCACCTCGAGCGCCAGATCACGGCCGAACTCGGTGTCCAGGCGATCGTCGTTCCGGGGAACAATACCGACGGCGTGGCCGCAGCCGCTCGCGCGGCAGCTAAATACCTCGTCAACCGCTCTCCTCGAACCCTCGGCATTTCGTGGGGACGCACCATGAGCGCCATTGCCGCGGCGCTGAACGAGAACTGGGCAAACGGCGTCGTCGTCTATCAGACGAACGGCGGGCCCACGCACGCGGGTGATAACGAAGTCTCCTCCTCCGTCTCGGCCATCGCGCATAAGGGAAACGGCACGGCGTACACGCTTCCGGCTCCCGCGCTCGTCGGGAATCCGGATCTAGGACCGCACCTCATGGCTGAGCCGTCGGTTGCCCACGTGCTCGAGGGCGCACACTCCGCCAATGCGATCTTTTACTCACCGGGAACCGCCTCAACGGATTCGGTGCTCGTGAAGTCGGGCTTCCTCACCTCCGACAGCATCGACAGGATTCGTGACATGGGAGCGGTCGGTGACATCCTCTCCCACTTCGTCGACGCCGACGGCGAGCCGATTGCGGCTGAGCTTGAGCGTCGCACCATCGCCCTACCGCTGAGTCAACTGGCCAGCGCTAAGCATAAGGTCGCCGTCGCCGGGGAGCCCGCCAAGGCTCAGGCGCTCGTCGCGGCTGCTCGCGCTGGTCTTGCAGACCTCATCATCATTGACACCCCAACGGCCGAGCGCGTCTTGGCTATCACCTCGAAGGAGACATAATGGCTACCATTGCAATTCTTGGCGCTGGCATCATGGCCACCGCACTGACGTTCCCGCTGACCGAAAACGGCCACAAAGTGAACCTCGTGGGCACTCACCTTGACCGCGACATCATCGAGTCCATCCAGACCACCGGCGTACATCCGGACCTCGACCTCAAGGTTAACGACAAGGTTGTCGCCTACCAGCTCGAGGACGCCGCCGAGGCATTCGAGGGCGCGGACGTCGCCATGTCGGGCGTCAACTCCTTCGGCGTGCACTGGGTCTCCGAACAGCTCACCAAGCTCGTCAAGCCTGGAATGAAGGTCCTCATCATCACCAAGGGCATGGAAGCCGACGAAGACGGCAACCTCTACCTGCTTCCGGAGGTCATGCAAAGCTACTTCGACGAGGATCTCAAGAACTCCGTGACGTGGTCGGCCATCGTCGGTCCGTCGATCGCGGGCGAGGTCGCCGTTCATCACGACACGTCGGTCATCTTCGCCGGCGAGGATCAGGAATCCCTCGACTACCTCGCAGACCTCTTCCGCACGGACTACTACCACGTGTGGACGTCCACGGACTTCCGCGGATGCGAGATCGGCGCTGCCACGAAGAATATTTACGCGTTCGCCGCCGGCCTCGGGCAGGGGCTGCTGCGCAAGGAAGGCAAGCAGGATGACCGCTACGTGCGGCACAACTACAACGCCGCGGTGTTTGGCCAGGGCCAGACCGAGATCCGCAAGTTTATGAAGCTTCTGGGTGGCGAGCCGGAGACCGCCGACGGCCTGGCGGGCGTGGGCGACATGTACGTGACGTCGGCCGGTGGCCGCAACGTCCGCGCGGGCACCTTCGTTGGCGAGGGCGTGCCGTTCTCCGAAGTTCGCGACTCACTCATGAAGGGCGTGACGCTCGAGGGCGTCAACGCCATTCGCGTGATCGGCGGAGCGATGGAGCCGCTAACCGAGCGTGGCGTCATTGAGCCGGAAGATTTCCCGCTGTGCCGCTACCTCTACCAAATCATCGAGCACGACGCTCCGCTCGACATGCCGTTCGAAACCTTCTTCGGTGGCATGAAATAGGACTCCTTCCCTAGGAGCGTCTCCTTCTCGAAGGATCACAGGTCCCCCCCCCTAGGAGTCGCGTGGGCGGGCCGTACGTTTTCGTACGGCCCGCTTTCGCGTATCAGGCTCGCAGCTCGGCCCCGAACGCCTTACGGGCTGCCTTGATGACCTTGTTGCGAACCGCGGAGATTTCCTCGCTGTTCAGCGTGTGGTCGGCGCGCAAACGCAGGGCAAAGGCGAGCGACTTCTGTCCCTCTGGGATTTGGTCGCCGGTATAGACGTCGAACAGGCGGACATCTTCGAGCACCGCGCCAGCCGCGTCCCTGATGACGTTTGTGACGGCAGCGGCGTTGGTCGAGTCCTTGACCACGAGCGCGATATCTTCCTTCGCCGCCGGGGTGGTCAGGACAGGCTGGATCGCAATCGGCTCTGAACCGCGGGCCGCAACCAGCGCGTCCAGGTCGAATTCGAATGCCACCGAGCGCGCCGGAAGCTCGAAAGCCTTGCACACCCGCGGGTCGAGCTCGCCGGCATAACCGATGACCTTCTTACCCAGCTCAACCGATGCGCATCGACCCGGGTGGAAGGGCGCGTACTCGGCATTCTTCACCGTCAGCTCAAGATCGATCGTCCGGCCCGCCACCTTGACTGCCTCAATCGCATCGCGCCAATCCCAGATCTGCTCGGGGAAGCCTGCAACGGCCTGAGTGGCGCTCGGGATCGCCACACCCGCAACGTGGTGCGGCTGGTTCGGAATCGTCCGAAGCATCGTCGTCAACGCCTCGTCGCTCGGGCGCTCGCCCACCCCCGGCGTCTCGCCCGGCTGAATACCGGCGGGACGCGTCACGAGGCCGGCCTCGAAGATCGCCACCGATGGGTTACCGCGCGCGACGTTGATTCGCGCCGTCTCCAGCAGCGAATCGAGGAGCGACGTGCGCATGTACGGAGCGTCGTCCTGCAACGGGTTGGTCAGGCGGATGGCGAGGCGGCGATCGTCGTCGTCGGCAATGCCCTGCTTGGCGAACGCATCTGCGGAAATGAACGGGTAGGACAGCACCTCGGTCCACCCTTGCTCGGACAGCGCGCGGGCGATGTCGCGGCGGTTGCGCTGGGCAGTCGTCAGCCCCTCGCCGGCGGGCGCAGTCGGAAGCGTGGACTCGATCTCGTCGTATCCAACGAGACGCGCAATTTCCTCGACGTAGTGAGCCGAGCCGGTCAGGTCCGGGCGCCACGTGGGAGGCGTGACGGTCAGGTTGACCCCGTCCGCCGCCTCGTCGACGACGCACCCGATCGCTTCCAGCACGGACACGATCTGAGGCGTCTGAAGATCAAGACCGGTCAGGCGGCCCACCTCGCGCACGTCGAAGGTAACCGACGCCGGAGTCTCGGTGACGTTGTAGTCAAAGTTCGCCTCGTCGATCGTTCCGCCGCCGTATTCGACGAGGAGGTCAGCCACGCGCTGGGCGGCGATCGGCGCGATTCGTGGATCAACCCCGCGCTCGAACCGCTTCGACGCCTCGGACGGCAGGCGGTGCTTGCGAGCCATGCGGGCAACGGAAACCTGATCGAAATGCGCGGCCTCGATCATGACGTTCGTGGTCTCGGCGGTGATCTCGGTGTCAAAACCACCCATCGTTCCGGCAAGGCCGATTACGCGCTCGCCTTCGCCACCCTCGGAATCGGTGATGAGGAGGTCGTCGCCGCCAAGGGTACGCTCTTGTTCATCGAGGGTCACGAGGGTTTCGCCCTCGCGCGCACGGCGCACGACGATCGGCTCCACGAGCTTGTCGAGGTCGTAGGCGTGCAGGGGCTGACCGAGGTCGAGCATGACGTAGTTCGTCGCGTCCACAGCGAGTGAGATTGGGCGCATGCCGGCCTCCGTGAGGCGCTCCTGCATCCACGCCGGGCTCGGGGCCTGCGGATCAACATCGCGAACGATCCGGGTGACGAATCGATCGCAGCCGGGAACGCCGTGAATCGGCGCCTCGTCGTCGACCTTCACCGCAAAGCCCTCACCGTTGACCGGCGGCAGGCCGTTCGCCAAATTCTCCTCGAGCCCGCGATCCACAAATGCCGCTCCGGTCGAGTGCGAGTACTCGCGTGCCACGCCGCGCATGGCGAAGCAGTAGCCGCGATCCGGGGTCACGTTGATTTCAAGCACTTCGCCGGACAGGCCGAGGTAGTCGAGCGCGTCGTCGCCCACGGCCGGCAGGCCCTTCTCGGCTGCCTCCTCGTCCGAGGTTGCCAAAACGATGATGCCCGAATGGTCGTCGCCCAAGCCAAGCTCGCGCTGGGAACAGATCATGCCGTCGGAAATGTGGCCGTACGTCTTGCGTGCGGAAATCTGGAAGTCGCCGGGCAGGATGGCACCGGGAAGCGCGACGACGACGTAGTCGCCCACCTCGTAGTTGTGCGCGCCGCAGATGATGCCGCGCGAGTCAATATCGGAGGTCTCCTTGCCCTCGCCGGGCGCGTCATTGTGCGAACCGACGTCCACGCGAGAGTAGTTGATGGTCTTGCCGTTCGACTGCTCTTCCTTGACATTGGTCAGGACTTTGCCGACGACGATCGGCCCGGTGACGTCCGAGCGATGAATCTCTTCTTCCTCGAGGCCGACCTTGACGAGGTCTGCTGCGAGTTGCTCTGCTGTGAGGTCGGCGGGTACCGCGACATGATCAGCGAGCCAATCGATTGGAATCCGTGGCATTATGCGCCCCTTCCCGTGGTACCGAACTGAATGGAGAATCGAACGTCGCCTTCAACCATGTCGCGCATGTCGTCGATCGAGTTGCGGAGCATGAGCGTGCGCTCGATGCCCATGCCGAAAGCGAAGCCGGTGTATTCAGCCGGATCAATACCGTTGTTGCGCAGAACCTCGGGGTTGACCATGCCGCAGCCGCCCCACTCGATCCAGCCGGCGCCGCCCTTCTTCTGCGGGAACCACAGATCCATCTCGGCGGACGGCTCGGTGAACGGGAAGAACGACGGGCGCAGGCGCGTCTTGGCCTCCGGGCCGAACATCGACTTCGCGAAGTGATCGAGCGCGCCCTTGAGGTGCTCCATCGTGAGGCCCTTATCCACGGCAAGTCCTTCAATCTGATGGAAGACCGGGGTGTGGGTGGAATCGAGTGCGTCGGTACGGAAGACCTTGCCCGGGCACACGATGTAAATCGGCGGTTGATTGTCGAGCATGATGCGCGACTGCACGGGCGAGGTGTGGGTGCGCAAGACGAGTCCGGACGTGTCCGCTACGCGTTCGACCTCCTCCGATCCCACGCGCTCCACGGCCTCCACGTAGAACGTGTCCTGCATCTGACGCGCCGGGTGATCCGGCCCGAAGTTCAGCGAATCAAAGTTAAACCACTCGTGCTCGAGTTCCGGCCCTTCGGCGACTTCCCAACCCATCGCCACGAAGACGTCGGAGATATCCTCCATAAGGACGGGCAGCGGGTGGCGTGCGCCCTGCGGATCGCGGCGGGTCGGAACCGTGACGTCCACGCGCTCTTCGCGCAGAACCCGCGCCTGATCCTCGGCTTCGAGACGCTCCGTCGCCTGCGCGAGAGCCGCCTGGATCTCCTTGCGCGCTCCGCCTAGCAGCTTACCCGCCGTCGGCTTGTCAGCCTTATCGAGATTGCGGATCTGCATGTTCGCGTACGTGATGGGCGCGTTGTCACCGCTGTGCGCGAGACGTGCCTCTTTCAGTTCCTCGAGACTTGCCGCGGTCGAAAATGCCACCTTCGCATCATCAACCGCCCGGGCAATTCCAGCCTCGTCGAGTGGATTGAGAGTCATGTTTACCTTTCACTTGCCCGGCACGGATCTCGCCTACCGGGTGTCCGGTCATAGTCTAATCAACTGGCACGGCCGGAGCGATTCGCGACCAGTGTGCGATCGCCGACCCGTGCGCACGCACGACGACGGCGCCCCGACCGGTCCGCCTAGAGGTCGTTGTCGATAGGAATCGGCCCCGACCACTCCTCGAGGGTGGCCACGTCGATTCTCGGCCAGCCGCGCGCGTCGCAGATGACGTTCGTAAACTCTTGCGCCCATACCTCGTACCAGGGCGAGTTCGGGTGAAACATGTCCGGTGCGTGGTAGCTGAACATGTAGGTGCGAATCGGCATACTGCGCGAGATTGTGCGGATATCCACGACGTGGTGGCCCGCCTCCGCCGCCCGCGCGTCAATGATCGACGAAAACGCCGCCGCCCTCTCCTCGGCCTCCAGCAAGCCAAAAGAAGGCACGTTGAGCACGAAGCTCTCCGCCGGCAAGGCCTCCACCATAAAGCGGTAGGACTCGGTGAACGATTCCGTACTCACCCACGCCTGACCGACGTCGTTACTTCCGATATCGACCGTGACGACGTCGGGGCGAATCGGCTCTCCCCCGATGCGCAGACCAGCAAGCTGCGGGATCTGCGTGCCGAGCACCGAATGTACGGTTCCGCCGGACAGCGACAGGTTCAAAAGCGCGACCTCGCGTCCGCTCCCGCGCGCCAGCGCTTGGGCAATGCGCGGCACGTAGCCCTCGGTAATCGTTGCCGCGCCAAGCCCCTGCGCGGCCGAGTCGCCGAACGCCACATAGATCAGTGGCAGCGGCTCCCCCGCTCGCGCGCGTGCGTCGAGGTTGGCGAGGGTGGCCACCAAGTGGCGCTCCCAGTACCTGCGAAAGGGCGAGTTCTGGCGGCGCACCGCCCGCGTCTTGCGGAGTACAGCCATGCCCGCGGCACCTGTTGAGGCAGCAGCAATGTATTTCGGAATACTCATTATTCCACCCTATCCGCGCAGGTCAGCGTTCGCCGAAGCCCCTCAGATACTGGTTGGGCCACGGGATATCCTCGTCCAACTGCGTCGCCCAGTGGCGTGGTACGTACGGATCGTGGAGCGCCACGCGCCCGATGTAGACGACGTCCGCGTGCTCGTCGTGGACGACGACGCTCGCCTGAGTCGCGTTCGCGATAAGCCCGGCGACGCCGGTCACGGCTCCCGTCTCGTCCTTGATTCGCCGGGAGAAGGGCACCTGGTACCCCGGACCGGTTTGGATCCTCACCGGAATGTTGCCTCCACTCGAGACGTTCCACAGGTCGATCTCCGGGGACTCTTGGACGAGCCTAATCGTGTCCTTGATCGTCCAGCCGTACCCGCCGTCGCGCTCCTCGAAATTCTCTGCGAGCCAATCGGTGGCGGAGATGCGAGCAAACAGCGGAACATCACCGATTGCTGAGCGCACCGCACGCACGACCTCCTTGAAGAAGCGCGTGCGGCCCTCGTAGATCCCACCCCACTCGTCGTCGCGATGATTCGACGCGGGGGTGAGGAACTGGTGAATGAGGTAGCCGTGGGCGGCGTGCAGCTCGATGGCCTTAAAGCCGGCTCGCACAGCGAGCTCAGCCGAACGGGCGAACTGCTCGATCGTCTGGCTGATCTCCTCGCGCGACATCTCCCGTGGCACGCCAAGGTTCTCGTCATAGGCGATCGCGCTCGGCGCGATGGTCTGCCAGCCGCCGGCCTCCTGTGGCACGTAGGAGCGGCCTTGCCAAGGCACCTGCGTGGACGCCTTGCGCCCGGCGTGACCAAGCTGGATCGCCGGCAGCGCACCGTGCTCAGAAATGAGCTGAGCAAGGTAGCCGAAGGCCGGGACGTCGTCGGCGCTATTCAGCACCAGGCAGTGCGGGGAGATTCGTCCCTCGGGCGTGATGCCCGTGGCCTCCACCGTGACCACGCCGAACCCGCCGAGGGCGCGCGAGGCGTAGTGCTGGAAGTGCCAGGTGTTCGGATGGCCGAGGTCGCGCCCGTCGGACGCGGCCGAATACTGGCACATCGGAGGGAGCCAGATCCTGTTGCGGATCTCGATCCCGCGGATCGTGATGGGATCAAACAGATGCACTCGCTAGATCTCCTCGGGAACCATCGTGATGGCACCGCACGGGCACTCTGCGGCACACACGCCACAGCCCTTGCAGTAGTCGTACTTGAATTCGTAAACACCGGATGCGATCTTTTCCACCGCGTTGTCCGGGCAGACGCCGAAGCAATTATCGCATCCGAAGCAGTTGCCGCAGCTCATGCAGCGGCGCGCTTCGAAGATCGCCGACTCCTCGTCCAGGCCAATGACCACCTCGTCGAACGTCGATGAACGGCGGGCACCCTCGAGCCGCTTGCGAATCTTCGCCGGTGCGTCCGAGTAGTACCACGTCTCCATCCGATCCAGCGTGGCATCGCCATGCTTTTCCGGTGGGGTGTAGGTTCCGCCACGGAGCCAGGAATCGATGTAGCGGGCGGCCTTCTTGCCATGACCGATGGCCACCGTGACGTTCTTCTCCGATGGCACCATGTCGCCACCTGCGAAGACTCCCTCACGGCCGGTCATCATTTGCGGGGAAACCTTGACGTTGCCCCACTCGATCTCGATTCCCTCCACGCCGTCGAGCAGCGAAAGATCGGACTCCTGGCCGAGCGCCATGATCAGCGAATCTGCGGCGAGCTCCTCGTATTCGCCCGTGGGCTGGGGGAAGCCATTCTCGTCGAGCTCCATCTTCTCGATCTTGATCGTTTCCTCGTCCACGTGGTTGACCGTGGAGAGCCAGCGCATCGTGATGCCCTCTTCCTCCGCCTCGGTCACTTCGGAATCGTGTGCGGGCATGCGGTCACGTGTGCGGCGATACAGGATCACAGACTCGGTGGCGCCGAGGCGCTTAGCTGTGCGGGCGGCGTCGACGGCGGTGTTGCCGCCACCGTAAACGACCACGCGGCGGCCAAGGAGCGGACGCTCGTCGCCAGTTGCAGTTCCGCCTTCTTCCACGTCACGCAGCACGTCCACGGCGTCCATGATCTTCGACGCTTCGGCGGCAGGGACGTTGACGTTCTTACCGATCTGGGCGCCCACAGCAGTGAAGACGGCGTCGAATTCCTCGAGAGCCTCTTCGACGTCGGTCACGAGCGTTCCCTGCTCGAAGGTGACGCCCATATCTGCAATCCGCTGGATCTCGGCGTCGAGGATGTCGCGCGGGAGTCGATAGGACGGGATGCCATAGCGCATCATGCCGCCGGGCTTATCGCCCTGATCGCGAATCGTCACGTCATGGCCAAGAAGGGCGAGGTGATAGGCGGCGGACAGTCCCGAGGGGCCGGAGCCAACCACGAGCACCTTCTGGCCCGTGGGCTCGGCATTAATCTCGACCTTCCAGCCCTCCGAAATGGCCTTGTCACCAAGGAACCTCTCCACGGAGTTGATGCCCACGGCCTCATCGACCTGGGCGCGGTTACACGCCGTCTGGCACGAGTGGTAGCACACGCGCCCCATGACGGCCGGAAGCGGGTTGTTGACCATGATCTCGCGCCAGGCTGCCTCGTAGTCACCCTCTTCCGTGTGATAGAGCCACTTTTGAATGTTCTCCCCGGCCGGGCACTGCTTGTTACACGGCGGGAGCAAATCCACGTAAATGGGCCGCTCGGATCGCCACGTACCCGTGAGGTTGTCCATCGACGAGCCGACCTCGAGGGTGATGGCGAATGGGCGCATCTCTTCTGCGCCTTGGGTGGTTGTCATTGGTCGTCTCCCTCGTACTTCACGAATTCATCCAGTGATTCTTCATCGATGAGGTTGTAGCGGCGGATGTTGCGGTCAGCCATCGCCTGGACGCGTGCGATGACCGACGGGTCCGAGCCCTTCTTGAACAGGTGGGCGAATCGGCGCTGCGGCTTGAGGTAGTCCTCCACCGGCACGGGCCGGCGTATCTTCTGCACGGAGGTCACCTCTCCATTCTCGGCTTCGAACACTGGGAACAGGCCGGTCTGGGTCGCCAACCGCGCGATCTTGATGGTGATATCCGAGGCGGTGCCCCAGCCCAGCGGGCACGGGACGAACACGTGGATGTAGCGCGAACCGTGCATGCCCATCGCCTTCGTCACCTTGTACTCGAGGTCGCGAAGATCCGCCACAGTCGCCGTGGCCACGTAGGGAATCTCGTGAGCCATCGCGATGCGCGGCAAATCCTTGCCCTGACCCCAGTTGTTTCCGGGTTCGGGGCCGACCGGCTGGGTGGTGGCCGTGCGCGCTGCCGGAGGCGTCGCGCCCGAGCGCTGCACGCCCGTGTTCATGTACGCCTCGTTGTCGTAGCAGATGTAGAGCACGTCGTCGTTGCGCTCGAACATGCCAGACAGTGCGCCGAAGCCGATGTCCACGGTGCCGCCGTCGCCACCCTGTGCCACGACTCGCACGTCCTTCTTGCCGAGCGCTTTCAGGCCGGCCTGCGCGCCGGTCGCCACCGCGGGCGCGTTTCCGAACAGCGAATGAACCCACGGGAGGTTCCACGAGGTCTCGGGATACGGGGTCGAAAAGACCTCCAAGCAGCCCGTGGCATTGACGGCGATGACGTTGTTATCCGTGGCCGCCATGGCCGCATCGAGCGCGTAGCGCGCGCCGAGCGCCTCGCCGCAGCCCTGGCAGGCGCGGTGGCCGGAGGTCAGCGAGTTGAATCGGAACTTGCCGGACTGAACGGACTGATACTTGTCATCCACCAGGCGGTTTCCGACGGCGAACGAACCGACTTGGTAGAACTTGACTTCTTCACGCGAGGGAATGGCCGTCTGGCGGTATTCCGGCGTGGGCAGATCGACGGATGTCATTTACGCCTCCTTGGTTTCTGCCAGACGCTCCGCGTAGTCGCGCAGCATGTTTTCGGGAATGGCACCCGACTTACGAATGTTCGCCTCGCGGTCGAGCTCGCGCTGGACGAGATCCTCATCCAGATCGAGGAACGTGAGGTTCTCGACCTCGTTCTTCACGGCCTTGTCGAGATACCTGTGCAGCGACTCGACGGTGATGTCACGGCCGCCGAGCCCGGCAATGAGCTCGTGGCACTCGAACCGTTGCCCGCGCAACGCCGCTCGGCAGTGCGAGGAGACGATGCCGCCGATTCCCACCGAGAACGCCTTTTCGAGGACGACGAAGCGATCCGCCTTTTCCAGCACGCGCCGAACCTCGGCCGAGGGGAACGGGCGGAACGCGACGAGCGAGAGCACGCCGATCTTCTCCCCGCCCTCGCGGCGCTGGTCGACGACGTCGCGCAGGGTTCCCGTGATGGAACCGAGGCATACAACGATCGTCTCGGCGTCATCGCACTTGTACTCGTGCATGAGGCCACCCGAATCGCGCCCGAAGACCTCCTTGAACTCCTGCTGAACCTTCGGGATCAGCTCCAGTGCGTCGAGTTGCTTGTGGTGGGCGAGGTAGCGGACTTCGGTGAACGCCTCGGGGCCGACCATCGCGCCGATGGAAATCGGGTCGGCCGGGTCGAGGACCTGGCGCGGCTCGTACGGCGGCAGGAAGCGATCGACGTCGTCTTGGTCCGGAACGTCCACCTGCTCCACGGCGTGGGTGAGGATGAATCCGTCCATGCACACCATGACAGGGAGCGAGAGCTCCTCGGCGATGCGGAAGGCCTGCACGTGGAGGTCGGCGGCCTCCTGGTTATCCTTGGCATAGAGCTGGAGCCAGCCCGAATCGCGCTGGGACATCGTGTCCGAATGATCGTTCCAAATGTTGATCGGCGAGCCGATCGCGCGGTTCGCCACCGTCATGACGATCGGCAGACCGAGGCCGGAGGCGTTGTAGACCGCCTCCACCATGTAGAGAAGTCCCTGAGACGCCGTCGCCGTGTATGCGCGTGCGCCCACGGCGGATGCGCCGATCGAGGCGGACATCGCGGAAAACTCAGATTCGACGTTGATGTACTCGCAGTTCTCCAGCGTCCCGTCCTTGACGAGCGCGGACAGGGCCTCCACGATGTGCGTCTGCGGCGAAATCGGATAGGCGGCGACGACGCCCGGGCGGCACGCCGCAACAGTCTGCGCGACCGCTTGCGAACCTTCAATTTGCTTAAGCATGGAGCGCCTCTCTCTTCGAGTTCACCAATTCGTATGCTTCCTGTGCGGCGGCGACGTTCATCTCGCCCACCTTGCCGGGGAATCGCTCCATGATCGCGTGGGTGACGGATTCCATCTTGTACAGGCCCGTCAGTGCGGCGGCGGCGCCGAGGAGCACCGCGTTCGGAACGGTTCGACCCGTGTGCTTGCGGGCGATGTCGGCTGCCGGGATCGTCATGAAGTGGCCCTTTGGCATCGATTCCTGACGCTCGGTCAGTCCGAGCTCGGCGCTGCGCTTGGAGGAGTTGATCAGCACGTAACCCTGCGGATTCAGGCCCGAAAAGACGTCGATAATGCCAAGGAGCGTCGGATCCTGAACGATGAGTAGATCGGGCTCGAGCACGGGCTCGCGCGTGCGGATCTCTTCTTCTCTGACTCGGCAATAGGCGACGACGGGCGCTCCCGTTCGTTCCGATCCGAAGGATGGGAAGGCTTGGGCGTGGCGGCCTTCCGCGAATGCTGCCATGGCGACGAGATCGGACGCTGTCACAACGCCCTGTCCGCCTCGGCCATGAATGCGAATCTCTACCATGACTTTCATCATAGTGTCGGCCCGAATGAGACGTGCGACACTTTTCGTCACGGTCCGCTTTTCTAATCCCGGAACCGTAAAAAATTGTTCAGGCGGCGAGCTGTTTGGGACTAACGTCCCTATGCGCCGCGGCTTGGCCGGCGTCGGGCGCCGAGGTGTCGCCTCGCCTTATTCGATGCGTTGGGCGGAGGCTCCCCGCTGGGCCGACGCGCTGGCATACACGCACAGGCTTGCGGCCACCGCCGCATTCAGTGATTCCGCCGGCCCCCACATGGGGATGCGGATCGCGTGGTCGGCAAGGGCCAGCTGCTCGTCGGTAAATCCATGTGCTTCGTTGCCGATCAGCCACATCGTGGGTGCGCTGAGAACTGGGGCTTTCGACCCCTCGCCGCCGCTTCCGTGAATATTCGCCAGATCGAACAGGTCTGCGCTGCCCGTCCCATCCGCACACAGAATCTGAAGGCCGGCGTTCTGCGCGAGTGCGGCCACATGTTCGGGGTCGACGCCGGTCATGATTGGCAGGTGAAAAACGGAGCCAACGGAGGACCTGACGACCTTGGGATTGAACAGCTCCACGCTCCCCTGCCCGAGCAGGATGCCATCAGCGCCGGCGGCGTCTGCCGTTCGAATGATGGTCCCGAGATTGCCCGGGTCGTCTGATTCGACAAGGCAGACGACGAGCCGCGAACCGGCGTCGAAAAAGTCCTCGACGCGCTGAGCGCTCGGCGTGTTGATAACGGCGAGCCAACCCTGGGCATCCTCGCTCATCTGCGCGAAGATTCGGGGGTCGACGACGTGCGTATACGGGTCAAGCCGCTGCGCAAGTCCATCAATATCGGGGTGATGCGCAAGGCCCGCATCGGTGACGTACAGATCCCGGATGAGATCAGGCGCGTGGATGAGCACCTCGCGCACGGCCTGTGGGCCCTCAATGAGCGCCTGCCCGAAGCGCTCGCGCTGACGGCGCTGGTGCAGGCCAATCACCTTTGCTATCTGGCCTGTTCGTTCGGCAACGTACTTTCGTGGCACCTGTGAGTCCTTCGGGTTGCGCGGGCGGTGGGTTAGAGATCCTTGAGCCGAGGGGCGTTGAGATCCTTCTCAGAAATCATTG
The DNA here is from genome assembly GCF_043424875.1 of Trueperella sp. Classification (NCBI taxonomy): domain Bacteria; kingdom Bacillati; phylum Actinomycetota; class Actinomycetes; order Actinomycetales; family Actinomycetaceae; genus Trueperella; species Trueperella sp. The sequence goes on from NZ_JBHWPL010000074.1 coordinate 27,350, forward strand.
CGCGATTATCGGTATCCACCGGAATGGGCCAGTCGATGCCGAGGTCGGGATCGAGCGGGGCGAGAGCCGATCCGGGCATGCCGGGCTTCCATTCGCGATCGAAGAAGTACAGGTACTCGGTGTTATCGCGCACGGCCTGGAACCCGTTGCACACTCCCTGAGGCACGAGAACCATGACGCCCGGGGTGATGTCCACGGTTACCACGCGGCCATAGGATTCCGAGCCCTCGCGAATGTCGACGTACGCTCCGAAAGCCTCTCCGGATACGACTGTCACGAGCTTCGTCATCGCCTCAGCGTGCAGGCCGCGCAGGCCTCCCTTATGGGTGAGGGTGTTGTTCGCCTGCTCGAACTCAGAAACAAGACCGTGCTCTGCGAGCCACGAGCTGCGAACAAGCTCGCGAATCGTGCCGCGCTCATCGGTCACCTGTTTCGGTGTGATCACCACGAGCCCCTCGATGTCCGTCTGCTTGATCTGCGGCTCTACAATCTCCACCACGCTATATCCCTCTCCTGTGGCCGTGAACAAACTGTCCCGTCAACGAATGCTATCAGCGCAACGCAAAGCGGAGGATTCCCACATGGGAATCCTCCGCTTGGTGCTCGCCATTTAGGCGGCAGGTGCGTTGACGTCCTCCGGGAGGGCGTTCTTCGCGGTCTCAACGAGCGCTGCGAATGCGGTCGGGTCGTTCACGGCGAGCTCGGCGAGCATGCGGCGATCAACCTCAACACCAGCGAGCTTCAGGCCCTGCATGAAGCGCGAGTAGACCATGCCGTTCTGACGAGCGGCGGCGTTGATGCGCTGGATCCAGAGCTTGCGGAATTCGTTCTTGCGGACCTTGCGGTCGCGGTAGTTGTACACGAACGAGTGCGTGACCTGCTCCTTGGCCTTGCGGTACAGGCGCGAGCGCTGGCCACGGTAGCCCTTGGCGCGTTCGAGAGTAGTGTTGCGCTTCTTGCGCGAGTTAACGGCGTTCTTTACGCGTGCCATCTTCTAGTTCTCCTACTATTTACAGGCCAAGCATGCGCTTGACAGGCTTGACGTCGGCCTTTGCAACAGGCTGGTCCGAGGACAGGCGGCGGGTACGACGCGAGGACTTGTGCTCAAGCAGGTGGCGCTTGCCTGCCTGCTGACGCATGAGCTTTCCGCTTCCGGTGACGCGGAAGCGCTTCTTGGCACCCGAGTGGGTCTTCATCTTTCCCATTGGAATATCCCTCTGTTTCTGGCCGCTTTCGCGGCGTTTACGCTCCGAGGTGGAGCACGTTCTTAGTTCGTCTCAGGCGACTTGTTGGCAACGCGGTCCTGATTCTTGTGCGCGCGCTTGGCTTCTTCAGCCTTGCGGAGCTCGCGCTCTGCCTCGCGGCGTCGGCGCTGATCGGACTTCGTCTGGGCCTTACGGCGAATCGGTGCAAGCACCATCACCATGTTGCGGCCGTCGACGCGCGGTGCGGACTCAACGGTGGAGTTTTCTGCGGTGTCGTTGGCGATACGCTCCATGAGACGGACGCCCATTTCAGGACGAAACTGCTCACGACCCTTGAACCGAAGTTGGATCTTGACCTTGTCTCCGTGGTCAAGGAACTTCTTGGCGTTGTTCACCTTGGTCTCGTAGTCGTGCTGCTCGATCTTCAAGCTGATGCGGATCTCCTTGAGCTGCGCATTGGCTTGGTTGCGGCGCGCTTCGCGTGCCTTCTGAGCTGCTTCGTACTTGTACTTGCCATAGTCCATCAGCTTGGCAACTGGCGGATTGGCCTTGGGCGCCACCTCAACAAGATCGAGATTAGCTTCCTGGGCAAGACGCAGTGCGTCCTTGACGCGTACAACACCGACCTGCTCACCGCTAGGCCCGACAAGACGTACCTCGGAAACAGTAATTCGATCGTTGACTCTTGGCTCGTTGATAACGGCTCCTCTTCATCCTTCGACGTGCAATGCGCACGGAGGTCCAGAGGGCACACGGGCACCGCCCGTCTTCACTCTTTAACCCGGTCCCCAATTTCGGAAACTCAAGGTGGGATTTCTCCGCTTGCATCCCGGCAGGTCTGCCGGTGGTGGTCGATAGACAACCTTACCAGTCGCGCCAGCGCCTTTCTAGGCGCGACGCCGTGGAGCGGCACACGTTTTTAGGCACGTGTGCCGCTCCACGGTAATAAAATGTGAGGCTGGCGAGTTAGTTCAGCTCGCGACGCGCCTGCTCGCCATCGAGTGGGAGGCCAAGAACGAGGTTCGTCGGGCACTTGTCCGCCGCCGCCGTTCCGCCAAGGATGCCGGCCACGGCCAGCTGCGAGAGGCCGCCGAACACCTGACCCTCCTTGATCGCCTTGTTCGCGTTGCCCACGAAAATTGCGGCGACGACGCCCTTGGCAATCCTGAAGGCGGTCGAGTTCATGATCCGGCCGATTTGCTGGGTATCCATGTCCATGTGTCTCTCCTTTGATCTACGTCGACTCTACGTGCGCCATCAGCCCGCGGTCAGCATCTTCATTGTCAGCGAAACGCGTTAGTTACGCGCCCGCGTAGAAGGGTCTGATTTCGACGACGTCGAGGCGCGCCTTCACGTACTCGTCGGTCGCCATAACGGCAGAGACGGTTTGCGCAATGTTCATGACGTTCTCGCGGTCCGCGGGCGGGATGAGGTAGAGAACGACGACGGCCGTGCCGTTTGGTCCTGGCTGGATCCCAATCTTCTCGAGTCCGGGCAGGTAACCATCGAATCCGTGCGTGATGCGCTCGACGATCGCGGGATCATCCCAGGGCCCGGTCCAGTCGGTGTCCGTGGCGAGCGCGGCGACCGCCGAGCGCCCGAGCCACGTGACGTTCGTCGACCCCTCGTCGAGGGTCAGTACGCCGTCGCCACGCTGGAGGGCCGCGCTGGCAACCCGCGTGATGTCGATGGGCACCGGCCGCGCCTGGGCATTCCACGCCACGAGCGCGTCGACGCTCGAGAAGATCGGGAACGCCTTGCGGCCACCCGGAAAGTCGACCGTCACGAGCTCATCATCCGGGCACGCCAACGGGTCCTGCTTGTTGTCACGAGAGACGTGATCGCCGATATGGCCGTCCTCATCGCGGCCGGGATGCGCATGCGGAAGCACGGGCATGAGTACGCGCCCGAGCGCGTTGACGATCGACTCCGTGCGCAAATGCTCGGGATCGGCGTACGCCGCGGCTAGCTCGGGAGTGATCCGACCGTCGTCGTTGGAAAAGGGATTGGGCGCAAATATTCTATCGGGCATCGCCGTCCGCAATCTCGAGCGCCTCGGGCAGCGTGAACTTGCCGGCGTACAGGGCCTTGCCCACGATCGCGCCTTCCACGCCGATGTCGGTGAGGGTGCGCAGAGCCGCGATGTCCTCGAGAGCGGACACGCCGCCGGAGGCAACGATCGGACGGTCGGTGCGCTCGCAGACCTTGCGCATGAGCTCGAGGTTCGGGCCCGAGAGCATGCCGTCGGTCTTCACGTCCGTCACCACGTAGCGCTTGCATCCATCTTCGTTCAGGCGGTCGAGGGTCTCCCACAGGTTCCCGCCCTCTTTCGTCCAGCCGCGCGCCGAGAGGGTCTCCCCGCGCACGTCTAGGCCAACGGCGACCTTCTCGCCGTACTCCTTGATGGCAAAGCGAGTCCACTCGGGATCCTCAAGCGCTGCCGTGCCGAGGTTGACGCGCGTGGCGCCCGCCTTTATCGCGCGCTCGAGCGACTCGTTATCGCGAATGCCGCCCGAGAGCTCGATCTTCACGTCGCGCTGGTTGTTGACGATCGAGGCGAGCAGATCGTAGTTCGAGCCGCGGCCAAACGCCGCATCCAAATCCACGAGGTGAATCCACTCGGCTCCCTGCTCAACGAACGCGGCAACCGCCTCGGCAGGATCGCCGTAGACCTGCTCGGTGCCGGCCTCGCCCTGATTCAGACGAACGGCCTTGCCGTCCACAACGTCGACGGCGGGAAGCAATTCAAGACGCTTGCTCATGGTGTCCTTTCTTGGGCTAGATCGAGCCTAGCCAATTGCGCAGGAGTTCAAGCCCTGCGTCTCCTGACTTTTCTGGGTGGAACTGGGTGGCCGAGAGCGGCCCGCTTTCGACAGCCGCCACGAATCGTGTGCCGTGCTCGGCGAATGTCACGAGTGGCGGATCGAAGAGCTCTTCCGTGAGCTCCGCGGCCGGGTCCGACTGCACGGCGTAGGAATGCGCGAAGTAGAAGCGCTCGCTATCAATGCCGTGAAAGAGCGTGGAGCCCGGGGGCACGTCAACCGTCGACCAGCCGATGTGCGGAACGATGGCCGAGGGCAGCCGATCGACGACGCCGGGCCACTGCGCCAAGCCCGCGGCTCCCCCGTGTTCGGTACTCGAGTCGAACATGACCTGCAGGCCGACGCAGATGCCGAGGACCGGGCGCCCGCCGGCGACCCGGCGTTCGATGATCCGATCCGCGCGCGCCGCCTTGAGGCTATTCATGACCGCGCCCATCGCACCCTGGCCGGGCACCACGAGCCCGTCGGCTTCGCGTAGCGCATCCGGATCCGAGGTCAGCTCGGCGTTCGCGCCGAGCTTGTGCAGCGCGCGGACGACGGATCGGACGTTACCGATCCCGATGTCAAGAACTGCGATCACTCGTCGTCCTTCGTGATTCCGAGGTACTTCTCGACATCCTGGACGGACAGGTCGCTTGTCAAGATCGCATCTTTGCCGAGGTCAACCGTGCCAATGATCAGGTGCTCCACCTTGGGATCCACCACGTTGAGCAGGGTGCCGGCCTGGACGTCCTCGCCGCGTTCGCCCTTGAGATACCGAACGGCCGTGACCATGCCCGAAACTCCGGCTTCGCCACCGACGTCGTCGCCGAGCTCGGCGGTCAGGACGACGACGCCGTAGTCCGACAGCTCCGACAGCGGGCCGGCAATGTTATCCGGGTTATCCGAGGGGTTCTCCTGCTCGGGCGCGGCGTCCGGTTCGCCGCCGAGGAGCTCGGCGATGTCCCAGTCGGTGAACGTGGGCTTGTCGACGTCGCGGACCACGCACACGCCCGACTTCGTCCCCACCACGTAGGCCTCCAGGCCGCGCAGGCGAAGCGTGCCCGCCACGATCTCGGGGCGAGCAAACGGCGTCAGAACAACGTATCTGCGCTTGCTCACAGGGCGCCCTTCGTCGAGGGAACGCCCTCAACTCGCGGATCCTTCTCGACGGCTGCGCGCAGCGCACGCGCGAGCGCCTTGAACTGCGCTTCAACGATGTGGTGCGGATCGCGGCCATAGACGAGCTCGACGTGGAGGCAGATGTCGGCATTGAGCGCGAAGGATTCGAAGACGTGGCGCGTCATCGAACCGGTGAAGTGGCCGCCGATGAGGTGGTATTCCTGACCCTCGGGCTCGCCGCGGTGGACCACGTAGGACCGGCCAGACACGTCGACGACGGCGCGCGCGAGCGACTCGTCGAGCGGCACGAGCGCATCGCCGAAGCGGGCGATACCGCGCTTGTCGCCCAGCGCGATCTTGAGCGCCTGCCCGAGGCAGATCGCCGTGTCTTCGACAGTGTGGTGGACGTCCACCTCGATGTCGCCCTCAGCCTCGATCGTCATGTCGATGAGCGAGTGCTTGGACAGTGAGGTCAGCATGTGGTCGTAGAACGGCACGCCCGTGCTGATCGTCGACTTTCCGGTGCCGTCCAGATCGATCTCAACCTTCACAGTCGATTCCGCCGTGGTGCGTTCGACCTTTCCTACTCGACTCACTTCATGGCCTCCTTCAGCCCTGCGACAAACGCGTCGTTTTCCTCGCTCTTACCAACACTCACACGAAGCCAGCCCTCCGGCCCAACTTCGCGAATCAAAATCCCTTGATCTAGAAGCTTTTGCCACGTCGCGTGGCGATCGGCAAACGTTCCAAACATTATAAAGTTTGCGTCCGACGCCGCGACGTTCAGCCCCATGTCCGCCAGCGTGCTCGCCAGCGCGTCCCGGTCAGCCCGGATCTGTCCCACCTGCTCCATGAGCGATTCCCTGTGTGCCAGCGCTGCCAGCGCGGCCGCCTGGCTGACGGCCGACAGGTGGTAGGGCAGGCGCACGATTCGCACCATATCCACGATCTCCTGGCTCGCTGCCATGTATCCGAGCCGCAAGCCGGCGGCGCCAAACGCCTTCGACATCGTGCGCGTGACGATGAGGTTGGGGTATTCGGCGAGGAGCTCGAGCGCGCTGGGAACGCCGTCCCTCCGGAATTCGCCGTAGGCTTCATCCACGACGACGATCGCGTCCGTCTCCCGTCCGTCCACCTGCGGCCCGGCGCCGGCGCTCGCCTCGAGCAACGCTCGCAGGTCATCCGGATCAAGCGCGGTGCCCGTGGGGTTATTCGGGGACGCGAGCAGCACCACGGATGGGCGATGCTCAGCGAAACTGGCCGGGACGGCGTCGACATCAATCCTGAAATCGTCTCCGCGGGGAACGGCCACGAAGTCGGCGTAGACGTTGCGCGCGTACTCGGAGTACATCGAGTAGGACGGCGTGAAGGTCATGACAACGCGACCCGGGCCGGAAAAGGCCTGAAGGATCTGGAGCATGATTTCGTTCGAGCCGTTCGCCGCCCACAAGCGAGAGGCCGGTAGCTCGACGCCGGATTCGACCGCGAGGTAGTCGGCGAGGGCGTGCCGCAGCTCCATGAACTCGCGATCCGGATAGCGGTTGAGGCCCGCACTGACGTCGCGCACGCGCGCGGCAATGTCCTCGACGACGGCCGGGGCGGGCGCGTACGGATTCTCGTTCGTGTTCAACACGATCGGCACATCCAACTGCGGGGCGCCGTACGGTTCCTCGCCGAAGAAGTCGGGGCGAAGCGGAAGTGTCACTGCGCCTCCGTTTCGGGTTGCGGTTGCGTTTCGGGCTGCTTTTGCGTGTCGGCCTGCCCAATGCGCACGGCAATCGCATCGCCGTGGGCTGGGAGATCCTCGTCGTTAGCAAGCGTCGTCAGCGACCCCTGCACGGAGGCGAGAGCGTCGCGCGTGTACTCGATTTCCTGGACGGGCTTGATGAAAACCATAACGTTCAAGCCGGCGGCGAAGCGCGCCGTCCCGCCCGTGGGCAGCACGTGATTCGAACCGGCCACATAATCCCCAAGTGGAACTGGCGTGTACGGGCCCACGAAAATCGCGCCCGCGTTGCGAATGCGCGAGGCGACGGCGGCGGCATCGCGCGTGTGAATCTCGAGGTGCTCGGCGCAGTAGGCGTTCGCCACGTCGATCGCGGCGTCGATGTCATCGACGAGCACGATGCCAGACTGCGGGCCGCTCAGGGCGGTCTTCACCCGCTCGGAGTGCTTGGTCGTCTCGGCCTGCGTGGCGATCGCGGCGTCGCACGCGTCGGCGAATTCTTCGGAATCGGTAATGAGCACCGACGCCGCGGCCGGGTCGTGCTCGGCCTGCGAGAGCAGGTCCGCCGTCACGTACTCGGGATTGGCGCACGCATCGGCGATCACGGCAATCTCCGTGGTCCCAGCCTCCGCGTCAATTCCGACCACGCCGTGCACGGCGCGCTTGGCCGCGGCCACGAAAATGTTGCCAGGGCCAGTCACCACGTCCACGGGTTCGCACAGCACGTCGCCGTCGGACGTGCCCGGCTCGCCCGCGGCGCCGTAGGCAAACATGGCAACGGCCTGCGCGCCGCCCACGGCGTACACCTCGGTGATGCCGAGCAACTTGCACGCGGCAAGAATCGTGGGATGGGGCAGCCCGCCGAATTCCTTTTGCGGCGGCGAAGCGAGAGCGACGTCGGCAACGCCGGCCGACTGCGCGGCGACGACGTTGTGAATGACCGAGGAGGGGTAGACCGCAAGCCCACCGGGCACGTAGAGCCCGACGCGCTCGACGGGGATCCAGCGCTGGCGCACGACTCCCCCGGGCACGATCTGGGTCTGCGTTGGCGTGGGAAGCTGGGCCTCGTGGCCAGCTCGGATGTGCTCGATAGCCATGGTCAGGGCCTGGCGTAGCTCGTCGCTCAGGTCGGCCTCGGCGCGATCGATCGCCTCCTGCGGCACGCGCAGGTGCTCGGGCCGCACGCCGTCGAACGTCTCAGCCAGTGCGCGCAGCGCGCTCGCACCCTCGGTTCGCACGCGATCGATGATCGGGCGAACGGATTCGAGGGCCACATCGATGTCCACCTTGGCGCGCGGAAGCTTGTGGGCTAATTCGGTGCGCGTAAGGCTACTACCACGAAGATCAAGACGTTGGAACATGGATCACATTCTACGCAAGCCACGAGAAAACCGCGGGGGCGCCCACTTAGCGGTCGGCCACCGCGTCGGTAGCGCTGCCAAACCGGCGCTCGCGCGTGGCGTAGCGTTCCAGGCACTGCCACAATGCGCGCCGATCGAAGTCCGGCCAGGCTAAGTCAAGGAACATGTACTCGGCGTAGGAGGACTCCCACAGGAGGAAGTTCGAGCTTCGCTGGTCCCCGCCAGTACGGATGAAGAGGTCGACGTCGGGCAGATCCGGCTGGTACAGGTACGTGCCGAAGAGGTCCTCGTTGATCTGAGACGGCCGGACTCTGCCTCGCTGGACGTCGAGTGCGAGCTCAGCCGCGGCGTCGGCGATCTCGGCGCGCCCGCCGTAGTTCACGCAGAAGTTCACGGTGATGGTCGAGTTGGTGCGGGTCAGGCGCTCAGCTTCCTTGAGTTCCTTGAGAACCGAGCCCCACAGGCGAGCCTGGCGGCCAGACCACACGATTTTTACGCCCCACGAGTTGAGCTCCTCGCGGCGCTTGCGGATGACGTCGCGGGAATAGCCCATGAGGAACGACACCTCGCGCGGCGAACGCTTCCAGTTCTCCGTGGAAAACGCGTAGACCGAGAGAACCTTGACGCCGGCGTTGATCGCTCCCGCAATGACGTCCATAAGCGCGTCCTCGCCGGCCTTGTGGCCCTCTGTGCGCGGGAGATTTCGGGCGTTTGCCCACCGGCCGTTGCCGTCCATGACGATCGCCACGTGATCGGCACCGTGGCCGGTTGGCACGTGATCGCCAACCGGTTCGCCTGGTTCATTCATGAGCGCTCCTCCCCTACGCGCACCATGCGCAACGATTTCACCTTGGTCTCTAGCTGCCATTGCACGAAGGCTGACACCAGCGCGCCGGCCGACTTTCGCGCGCCGTTGACGGACTGGTCCGCAATCTTCCAATCGCCCTCATTGAGCGCGCCGATCAGCTGCCAGGTATCCACCGTGGGGATCGTGGATCCGGGCGGGCGGCAGTCATCGCACACCGCTCCACCGGATTGGACGTGGAATGCCTCGTGCGGGCCGGGCACGCCACAGATCGCGCAGTCAAACACGGCCAGCTCCCAGCCCGAAAGAGACATGGCTCGCAGCATGTAGGACCCGAGTACGAGATCGGGCGGGTGCGCGCCCGTCGCCGCCGCGTGAAGCGCCCCGTGCAGGAGCTGGAATTGGGCGGGGTCCGGGTCGTCGCCCGTCAACCGGTCGGCAAGCTCGAGCATCGCCGACGCCGTGGTGTAGGCGTCGTAGTTGGCCACGAGCGTTCGCCCGTACTGGTTGCGGGATTCCACCTGGGTGATCGTATCGAGATTGCGCCCCTTGTAGAGCTGCACGTCGATCATTGAAAACGGTTCGACGCGCGAGCCGAATCGTGATTTCGTGCGCCGCACGCCCTTGGCCACCGCGCGGACCTTGCCGTGCTGGCGCGAGAGCATCGTGATGATGCGATCGGCTTCGCCCAAGTCATGGCAGCGAAGCACGATGGCATCATCACGGTAGGTCTTCATTCGGTCATTATCTCACCTTGGCGTGGCGATCCCGTGAGGTCCGTGGGTGAACCTCACCGCGCGCCGGAAAGCGAGCGCCGCCCGCTAGCGAATCGCGCGGTTCACGGCGGAAATGATGGCCTTGAAGCCCGAGGTCATCGTCGACGGATCGATACCCACGCCCCACAGGACCTGACCGTTGACGTCACACTCGACGTACGATGCCGCCGTCGCGTCGCCACCCTCGGACAGGGCGTGCTCCGCGTAGTCCAGCACGTGCACGTCGAGGTCGAACTCCTGCAGCGCCTTCGTAAATGCGTCGATCGGGCCGTTGCCCCGGGAGGCCACGGTGTGATCGGTCTGATCGCCATTCGCGTCGCGCTGCGAGAGCGTCACCGTCAGCACAGTTTCCTTGCCCTCGTCGGCCGTCGTCGCTGTGATGCCGCGAAGCGCGAATCGGCCCCACGGCTTGAGCCCGTCGGCGTGCGTGTAGGGCAGGTACTCGTCTGCGAAGATCTTCCACAGCTCGTCGGCCGTCACCTCGCCGCCGATCCGATCGGTGCGATGCTGAACGAGGTTCGAGACCTCCACCTGCAGGCGCCGCGGCAGATCCAGATGGCGCGTGGACGAGAGCAGGTAGGCCACGCCGCCCTTGCCGGACTGCGAGTTCACGCGGACCACGGCCTCGTACGTGCCACCCACGTCCTTCGGGTCGATCGGCAGGTAGGGCAGCTCCCACAGCACGGCGTTCTCGTCGCCGCCCGCTTCGGCCACCTTCTTCGCGCGGTCGGCGAAGCCCTTCTTGATCGCGTCCTGGTGCGAGCCGGAGAACGACGTGTAGACGAGCTCGCCGCCGTAGGGAGCGCGCGCCGGCACTTCCATGCCCGTGCAATACTCCACCACGCTGCGGATCTTCGGAAGATTCGACAGGTCAAGCTCGGGATCGATGCCGTCCGAGAAGAGGTTGAGGGCCACGGTAATGATATCCACGTTGCCCGTGCGCTCCCCCTGCCCAAACAGACAACCCTCAACGCGGTCCACGCCCGCCATGAGGGCGAGCTCCGTCGTCGCCACGCCGGTGCCGCGATCGTTGTGGTTGTGTGCGGACAGCGCAATGTGCTCGCGACGCGAGAGGTTGCGACTCATCCACTCGATCTGGTCCGCGTACACGTTCGGCGTCGAGCGCTCCACCGTCGTCGGCAGGTTCAAAATAATCTCGCGGTCCGGGCCGGGCTCCCATACGTCCATGACCGCCTCGCACACCTCGAGCGCGAAGTCGAGCTCGGTGTCCACGAAAATCTCCGGCGAATACTCGAAGCCGACCACGGTCTCGTCGCCAAACGACTTTTCCATGTAGGCCACGAGCTCCTGCGTGCCCGAGATGGCCAGCTGCTTGATCTGCTCCCTGTCCATGCGGAAAACAACGTCGCGGAACACGGGTGCCGTCGCGTTATACAGATGCGCGGTTGCGCGCGGCAGGCCCTGGAGAGCATCGACCGTGCGGTGAATAATCTCGGGGCGCGACTGCGTGAGCACCGAAATCGTCACGTCCTCCGGCACGGCGTTGTCGTCCACAAGCGAGCGCACAAAATCGAAATCTGCCTTCGACGCGGCGGGGAAACCTACCTCGATCTCCTTGACGCCGATCTCCACGAGCAGATCGAACAGCTTCCGCTTCTTCTCGGGATTCATCGGGTCGATCAGTGCCTGGTTGCCGTCGCGAAGATCGGTGGACAGCCAGCGCGGCGCTTTCGTAATGCGGTTATCGGGCCACGTGCGATCCGGCAAACTGACCGGATTGGATTCGAGGAAGTGCCGGTACTTTGAGATCGGCATGGTCGAAGGCTGCTGTCGCGTGCTAAAACCGTCAGTTTTCATCAGGGGTCTCCCAGTCATTCAGTGTGAATAGTCTCAATTGCCAACACAGATACCCGCGGGGAGGTGTCAGCAGGTGACCTCGCCGCGGCGACTAAGGAGAAGCGCCTTGTGCATACGGATAGATTACTCTCGATTTCCGATTTGTCACGCACGGCGTCCATCTTGTGAACGGGCGCGCCACCTCAGTAACGCGACAGTTAGACACGACGACGTCGGGGCGCGGCCTGCGCGAAAGGCTTAGCTCGCCGGGATTTCGAGTTCCGTCACGGGCTCGCCGAGCGCCTGCTGGATCGCTTGGAGTGAACGTCCGATGTCGGCGACCGAAGGGGTCCGGTTCGCCTGCTCGCGCTCGAGTGCTCCACGAAGCGTGGCCGTCAGGGTCTCCTGGATGTCCGGGCTCAGGCCGTCGATATCGGCGTAGTGAATCTCCTCCTCGAGCGCTCGCTCGATGTAGGCCGTCCTGCCAAGGCCCTTGCCCGCGAAGGGTGCGCGCCCGTAGAGCGCGGTGAACAGCGTGGCGCCCACGGAGTAGACGTCGGCAAGGTGGGTGCACTCTTGGCCTCGAAGGGCCTCCGGCGCCGCCCATGGCAGGGACATGCCGGCGACCTCGGTGCCGGACGTGCCAACGAGCGCCGCGATGCCGAAGTCGCCGAGCTGATATCGCCCGAACTCGCTGGCGAGCACGTTCGAGGGCTTGATGTCGTAGTGGACGATGCCGAGCATGTGCGCCGTGTGAACCGCAGAGCACAGCTGAACGCCGATCCTTAGGAGGTCGGTGATGGGAAGCGGGCCGTCGATGAGGCGCTCAGCCAGCGAGGCACCCGGGCAGTACTGCATGACAATGTAGGGCTGGCCGGTAGCCGTCACGTCGGCGTCGTAGATCGACACGATCGAGGGGTGCCCGCCGAGCTGACCCATGACGTCAATCTCGGCGCGGAAGTCGGCGCGCCGCGATCGTTCTTGGCCCGAGCGCAAGACCTTAATGGCGACGAGGCGCTTCGGGGTCTGCTCCTCGTAGACGAAGACGTCTGCAAAACCGCCGGAGCCGAGATAGGAGACGAAGACGAAGTCGTCGAGCTCCGGGGGTGTGAGTCGGCGGCCCGGGTCCTTACGTGCAGACTCACCAAAGCCCAGTGCCTTCAGCGCCCAGTCGGCGCTCATGCTGTCATCAACCGCCGGTTCCTCCTGGAGGTCGCCCGGCAGCAACGTCTCGGGGAACTCGAGGGCGGCGATTGAGGCGGAATCGTGGACGTCGACGACGAGGGCGGTCGACTCGTCACGCTTGTGCTCGGGCGTGTTTGCCACGAGTACCGCCGCAGCGCGCTGGGCGCGCGGAAGCTGCGAGACCACGTTGGTGATCCGGCTTGCCGAGTGGAAGGTCCGAAGCGCGCGGGTCACGAGCACGAAGCGATCCCCGTAGCTGAGCGGGACGAAGGTAAACTCGCCGCGCTTGGGCAGCACCGTGTCGTCGTCGTGGAAGAGGATCACCAAGTCGCCCGATGTGTGAACGAGCCAGCTCCACTGCCCGTCCGCGGCCGGATCCTTAACGACGGCGAGGAGCGCGGCGTGCACCTCGGGTGTTGGCAGGTCGGCGTCCGTGGCCATCATCGTGATCGTGGCGAGGTCTTCCTCGGCGGCCATCATCGCGTCGTCCCACACGCGCCGAATCTGGTCGGCCTTGATGTCGGGGGTCGACCTGGCAAGTGCACCGAAACCGTCGAGGAGTCGGCGGCCAAACACCCGCGCAGCGGGATCGTCTGCAGGATCGGTCAGCAAGAAGATCGGAGCTTCGGCAACCGCATTGACGTAGTTGCCGCCAATCGACCACCGGAGGTTAAACTGCCCGACGTTCGCTTCCTGCATTAGTCGTCGAAGTCCATTGGCCGATCGAGCATTCCCAGATCATCGGCCGTGACGAGCCGGGTAGCCACCGCGTATTCAACGAGACGCGCACGGCGGTTGACGGCCAGACGATCGGGGCCGCCGTGCAATCCGCGAACACCGTGGCGTGTGAGGCGCTCACACACGTGGTCGAGCTTGCGGTTGAACCTCGTCAGCGGCCATCCCAGACGCTCGGCCGCGATCTTCGAGGACGGGATCGACGACGTCGTGCCCGTCCCTGTCAGAACCGGCTGCGCGAGGGCGACGATAAGGAGCTTCTGCGAGGGCGTGAGCTCGACCGGTCCGATCGTCGTCTCCCCCGTCGCCTCATCCTCGTTGACCACGTTCGCCGGGCTGTAGGGCGGCTCGTCGTTAACGATCGTCATCTCGTACGTCGTGGGCCCAGCGGTGAACAGAAGCATCGTGCGCGCATAGACGAGCGGCAACCGCGCACCGGGCGCAAGGTAGGCCTGCGTTTGCCCATCCTCGTCCGCTAGCGTGGCCGACAGGCGCGAACCAAGGTTGTCGATCCAGTACATGCCATCTTGATGGGTGATGACGAGGAAGCGCCGGTGCAAATAGGGATTGTCGTCCAGCTCGAGCGGGCCTTCGCGCCCGATGAGGAACGGCTCGTTGGGGTCGATAGTGAACCATTCGCCCACGAAATCGATCGCAAGTGTCACGTCATTCTCCTATGTGTGCAAGAACGATTGAGATGTTGTCGCGGCCCCCGGAGGCGAGGGCTTCCGAGACGAGCCGATTGATCGCCTCGTCCATGTCGATTGCATCGCGAAGGATGCGCGTCATTTCGGCGTCCGTGAGCTCGTCGGTGAGCCCATCTGAACACAGGATAACGAAATCGCCGACCTTTAGATCGACCTCCGCGAAGTCGACGGCGGGCGGTCCGTACGTTCCGATGGCTCGGGTGATGATACTCCGGCGGGGGTGGGTGTGCGCTTCGTCGTCGGTGATCTCACCGGCGTCGACCATCTCTTGAACGAGCGAATGGTCGCGGGTAAGCCGGCTCAGTTCCTGATCGCGGTACAGGTAGACCCTGGAATCGCCAACGTGGAAGACGAGCGGGCGCTCCCCCAGATGAAGGCCGGCCACGGTTGTGCCGGCGGCTTGGCCGAAGTTGAGGATGCGAGTTTCCGTGCTGCCCGGCAAGACCCCATCGAGGTGGCGGCAAATCTGGTCCGCCGCTTCGATCAGTGCGATCTTGATCGCCGACTTGCGATCCTCGACCGAATAAGAATCGAGGTCTTGTTCGATCGCCGCCACGGCGTCGATCGCGCACTGGGCTGCCACGTCCCCGAGCGTATGCCCACCCATGCCATCGGCCACGACAAAGAGGCGCTCCGAGGTGAATATCCGATCTTCGTTGCGCGCTCGCACGCGGCCGGTGTCTGACACCGAAACCGCCTGTGCACTAAGTATTTTGGCCACGAGCCCCCCTTGCAGGTCGAGCACCATCCTACGCGCGCGCCTGAAGTTTTGCCGGGGAGAGCCCTACCCTAGACGGAGAAGAGGCTCGGGTACACGCCCCAATAGGCAAGGGCGAACAACAGCAGGATCTGCCCGGTGAACAGCACTCGAAGATTCGCCCCGGCTTCGCGGGTGAACATGGGCTTGGTCCGCCAGATTCGCATCGCGCGCACGAGCAGATACACGGCCCCGAGCGCGAGGATCTGAACGAAGAGCCACCCGCCTTGTACCACCCAGCGGTTGGTCTCATAGGACAGCGCGAGGTTGGCAAGCGCCACGATGTAGGCGAGGAACGCCACCCAGGCGAGGATGACGACGATCGAACTGGCAACGATCGGCCGGCCCACGCCGCGGTACGTTTGCTGGTGGCCAAGGATCGGCGTTCGACCCACGATCGTCATCGTTGCCCCGACGACGGTCAGTAGCACGCCCGCGGCCAGCAGCGTGATCATCGCGTCGCCCGAGCCGAACCAGCGCGGCGTCGCTACGGTTTGCGCCACGTAGTCTTGGCGGGGCTGGGCGCCGGCCACCTCGTTGCTCATCTGCACCGAGCTTGGCAACCCGTTGATGAAGTCGGAGATGTCCTGATACGCGGCCGGCTGCAGTTCCCCGTCGATACGCAATCCGTGATCGGCGCCGTCGTAGTAGCGAAGGATGAGGTCGGAGTTACCCGCCTCCGAAAGATCCTCGGCCATCATGATCGGCCCCTGAACGATGGGCATCGACAAGTCGTTCGTGCCATAGGCCATGAGCACCGGCACGGTGATCTGCCGGTGATAGGGGCTCGGATCGAAATTCGCGTACAGGAAGTTGCCGTCGGCAAGCGCTCCGGAAATCAGGCGCGGGATGGCGTTGTAGATCTGCCCGGGCGCATCGAGTTCGCGCAGGTACGCGTCGGCCGCCAGCGCGCCCTGATCGCGGATCGGCATGACGGGGTCCGACACGAGGATTAGGAAGGCCGTGCGCTGATCTCGCACCACGGAAATCGGCGCCACGAGCGCACCTTCCGACTCGCCGTAATAACCCACGTCGCGCTGATACACCGAGGCTTGCTCGCGCAGCCAATCCCCCACGATGTGGTATCCCTCAGCGAGTTCTTCGTAGTTGCGCGAGAGGGTCGTGTACTCGTCCAAAAGCTTGTCCGGCACCGCCGTCACGATGCCGGCCGACGCCAGCCAGTGCGCCTGCTGGGTGAAGGCTTGGTGCGTGGACGTTCCGGTTCCGTGGAGGAACACGACGCCGGGGCGCTGCCCATCAGCCCCCACGGGTTCGCGCAGGGTCACCTTGATCGTCTGCCCGTTCGGGCCCTCGACCTCGTGCACCGACTCTTGAACCTCGTACGTTTCTAGGTACGGGGTGGGAACGGCGGAGGTGATGTGAGTGGAGGACGTCGTGGGAATAATGAGGTTCGTCATCGGCTGCGGATTCCAGCCCGGCCCGGCCCACAGACCCCAGACGCCGAGGATGAGGACGGCAACGAGCCAAGTGACTACCAGCGGCAACCGCCGCCGCGGCGCCCTCTTAGCCTTGCTCAAAATCCAAGTCGCCCCAACATCTTTGGATCGCGCTGCCATTCCTTTGCCACCTTGACGTGCAGATCGAGATAGACGGGCTGGCCGAGCAATCGTTCGATCCCCTCGCGGGCCTGCTGGCCAACGCGCTTCATGCGCTGGCCTCCCTTGCCAATCACGATACCCTTCTGCGATTGGCGTTCAACGAACAGATGCGCGTTGATCGCCATGACTGGCGGGCGGTCATCGCCCTTCTTGCGTGGCCGTTCGTTCATTTCTTCGACGACGACGGCGATCGAGTGCGGCAGTTCCTCGCGCACGCCCACGAGGGCTGCCTCGCGGATGAGCTCTGCAATGAGTTCTTCTTCCGTCTCGTCGGTGATCGTGTCCTTCGGGTACAGCGGCGGGCTTTCCGGCATGCGCTCAATGAGCAGATCGGCAAGAAGCTCGACCTGCTCCCCCGCGACGGCCGAGACCGGCACGATCTCGGCGAACTCGTGCATCTGCGAGACCTCGACGATGCGTTCGGCGAGCGCGTCACGCGTGACCCGGTCCGTCTTGGTCAGCACGGCAAAAATCGGCGCGCCGGTCTTGGCGACGGCGTCGAGGATGTAGCGGTCTCCCGGGCCTGCCGGCTCGTCGGCGGGCATGCACAGCACGACGGCGTCCACGTCCGACAGCGCCTGGCCCACCATGTCGTTCAGGCGTTCGCCAAGGAGCGTGCGCGGGCGGTGCATGCCGGGGGTATCCACGAGGATGAGCTGGCCGTCGTCGCGATGCACGATGCCGCGAATGACGCGGCGGGTGGTCTCGGGCTGATCCGCGGTAATCGCGATCTTCGTGCCGACCATCGCGTTCATCAGCGTGGACTTGCCGGCGTTCGGGCGTCCGACGACGGACACGAAGCCCGCCCGGAAGCCGTCAGGGTACTCATTCATCATCGTCGGCGTCCTCCACCTTCGGGGCTTCTTGCACAATGACCGTCGATAGGCGCTTCTTGCGCCCCTCGAACCTGTCGGCCTTGAGTAGGAGGCCTGCGGCCTCGGTCTCCGAGCCGCGGATCGGTATCCGGCCCAGACTCTTGGTCAGGAGGCCGCCAATCGTGTCGACGTCGTCGTCGTCGAAATCAATGTTGAATAGGTCCACGATGTCGTCAATCGGCATGCGGGCAGGCACGCGATACGTGCCCTCGTCCAGCTCCTCGATCTCGGGCTGGGCGGGATCGTGCTCGTCGACCATCTCGCCCACGATCTCCTCGACGATGTCCTCGATCGTGACCATGCCGGCGATGCCGCCGTACTCGTCCACCGCGAACGCGATGTGGTTCTGGTTGATCTGCATGAACTCGAGCAGCTCGTCCGCGAGCATGAATTCGGGCACGAACTGGGCCTCGCGCATGACGTCGGAGGTCACCAGACCCTCGGTATCCGTGCGGCGATGGGTGCGGCGGATGACGTCCTTCATGTAGAGCACGCCCTTGAGGTCATCCACGTTCTCGCCGATCACGGGGATGCGCGAAAAGCCCGAGCGTGTGAACAGCGAGATCGCCTTCTCCAGCGACTGGTCGTCGTCGATCGTCACCATGTCGGTACGCGGGACCATGACCTCGCGGATGATCGTGTCAGAGAGCTCGAAGATGTTTTGGAGCATCGAGCGTTCGTCGTCTTCGAGAACCTCCGACTCGGACACGCGCTCAACCATGACCTGCAGCTCGCGTTCGTGGCGCGATTCGCGCTCCTCCTCGTCCGGCTCGCGGCGGGTCACGAAAATCGACCCGATGCGGGTCAGCGGCCACACGAACCAGGCCGTCCCGTTGAGGATCTTGACCGAATGCTTGTGGCCAAGGTCGGCGGGAAGCAGGATGGCGCCGAGCATGAAGAGCGCGGTTGCCACGGCGAGCGTGATGAGCCAGACACTCCACAGCGTGTGCACGTAGTCGGCCACGAAGGTGCTCACACCGAGAGCCACGATCATGACGAAGAAGTTGCGGACCGCGGACACCGAGGCCAGCGCGGCCGGCCGGCGATCGTAGATCTTGTCGAGTCTGCGCTCGCCCGCGTCCTCCTCCACGATCTGCTTGATGCGCATGCGGGAAACGGAGTTCAGCGCCTGAATGATGATGCCGGCGAGAACGGCCAGCAGCAGCGCAATGGCGGTGAGGACTCCAATAAGTACGGGGGAAACTTCAGCTTCTATCATTCGTCATCCATGACCGGTGCGACGTCGTCGATATCGCCCGAGCTAGCGGTGTGCGGTTTGCGTGCGAGGAACGTCAGTAGGAGGCGACGTTGCAGGTCGAACATCTCCTTCTTCTCCTCTTCTTCTGCGTGGTCATAACCAAGCAGGTGCAGCATGCCGTGCGTGACCAGCAGGAGGATCTCCTCCATCGTCGCGTGGCCAGATTCGAGGGCCTGACGGGCTGCCACCGCCGGGCACACGACGATGTCGCCGAGCATGCCGGGCTTTGGTTCCGTGCCCACGGGGGCTGGGCGCAGCTCGTCCATGGGGAACGACATGACGTCGGTCGGCCCGGGCAGATCCATCCATTCCTTGTGCAGAACTTCCATCTGCGCCTCGTCGACGAGCAGGATCGACAGGTCTGCCTGCGGATGGACGCGCATCTCATCGAGCACGTAGGCCGCGAGTTCTGAGAGTTCGACGGCGCCTACCGCCGGCTCGAACCCGGATTCGTCATTAACCTCAATCATTAGGCTCCCCTACTCTGCATCGAACCGCGCGTAGGCGTCGATAATATCGGCCACGAGGCGATGGCGAACGACGTCCGCCGA
This sequence comes from Trueperella sp., assembly GCF_043424875.1. Lineage (NCBI taxonomy): Bacteria > Bacillati > Actinomycetota > Actinomycetes > Actinomycetales > Actinomycetaceae > Trueperella > Trueperella sp. Next base: position 46,630 of record NZ_JBHWPL010000074.1, read on the forward strand.
GCCGAGCTCGATGAACTGGATGCCGTCCACATCTCGCAGGATGCGGCGCACGAGCCCCAGGCCAGAGGTCTGGTTCTTCGGCAGATCCACCTGGGTCAGATCGCCCGTGACGATCATCTTCGACTTGAAGCCGAGGCGGGTCAGGAACATCTTCATCTGCTCGGGCGTCGTGTTCTGCGCCTCGTCAAGGATGACGAACGCGTCGTTGAGCGTGCGCCCGCGCATGTAGGCCAGCGGCGCCACCTCGATCGTTCCCGCCGCAAGCAGCTTGAGGATGGCGTCCGGGTCAATCATGTCGTACAGCGCGTCGTAGAGCGGGCGCATGTAGGGATCGATCTTGTCGTTGAGCGAGCCTGGCAGGTAGCCAAGCGATTCGCCGGCTTCGACCACCGGGCGGGTGAGGACGATGCGCGAGACTTCCTTCTTTTGAAGCGCGACGACGGCCTTGGCCATGGCGAGGTATGTCTTGCCCGTGCCCGCCGGGCCGATACCGAAGACAATCGAGTTCGCGTCGATCGCATCCACGTACGCCTTTTGCCCCAGGGACTTCGGGCGGATGGTCTTGCCGCGATTGGTCAGGATGTCCGTGTTCAGCAGATCGGTCGGCTTGGCGAGTCCGGAGCGCAAGATCGTGATCGCACGTTCCACGGCATCGACAGTCAGGTGCTCGCCGGTGCCTGTCACGGAGATGAGTTCCTGCATGAGGTCCGAGGCGAGTGCGACATCGGCTTCCGGGCCAGACAGCGTCATGTCGTGCCCGAGCACGTGGATCTCAACGGGGTCGAGGCCCTTTTCGAGGGCGCGCAATACTTCGTCGCGGTGTCCGAGGATGTTAATCATCGGAATACGATCCGGGACTGTCACGGTTGCCTTAGATTCCATCACTGCCATACTAACTGAGCCTTGCCCTGACCACGGCGCTCGCCCATGCGCCTGCCGTAGCTGAGCGCAACACGTGCTCGCCAAGGAGCACGCTGTGTGCGCCGGCGCCGTTCAGCGCCTCGACCTCCGCGCCGCTGATGCCGCCCTCGGGGCCAACGATCACCATGATCTGCTCGGCCGAGTCGTCGAGAATATCCACGAGTCGCTCGCTTGCCTCCTCGTGGCACACCAAGACCGCGCCTGGAAACTCGCGCACGCGCTCCACCAGCTGTTTGGTCGTCACCACGGGCTCGACGCCCGGCACGAACGCACGCCGGGACTGCTTGGCAGCCGCCCACGCCGTGTCCGCCAGTTTCGCGCGCCCCTTCTCGGCACGCTTGGGATCCGACCAGCGCACGATCGTCCGCTCGGACATCCACGGGATAAACGCATCGGCGCCGAACTCGGTGCAGGTTTCGACCGCCTGCTCATCGCGCCCGCCCTTGGCCAAGGCCTGGACGATGACGAGGCGCGGCCGCGCGGCCTCTTCCTCGACGGAGGCGATGACCGGGCCGGCGACGTCGTCCTTCGACACGTGGTCGACCTCAATCGTCAGCCGCAGCCCGCGGCCATTCGCGATATCGATCTGATCGCCCACCTGCGTGCGCCGAACTGTCGCCGCGTGGCGCCCTTCGGCGCCGCCAAGACTCACGTAGCCAGACTCGGCGAGGTCGGGATCGAGGTAGAGAGCTCGGGTCATCGGCCGGTGAAGCGTTCCTTGAGGCGGGAGAAAACCGACGACGACGTCTGGACGAGCAAGCCACCGTTGTCCCCGCGGGCCTGTGCGAACTCCTCGAGGAGCTCACGCTGGCGCGAGTCGAGCTTCGTCGGCGTCGTCACCTGAACGTGAACCTTGAGATCGCCGCGGCCGTTGCGGTGAAGCCTGCCCACGCCAAGCCCGTCGAGACGCTGGACGTGACCAGCCTGCGTGCCGGGCTCAAGTTCGATGGCCTGCTCGCCGTCGAACGTCTCGATGTTGATCGTCGTGCCGAGCGCAGCGGAGGTCATCGGAACCTCGAGCGTGCACAGCAGATCATCACCCTCGCGGGTGAAGACGGGATCGGAGGCCACGCGCATCTCGACGAACAGATCCCCCGGAGGGCCGCCGGCGATTCCGGCGTCGCCGCGCCCCGCCATGCGAATCCGCATGCCGTTTTCCACTCCCGCGGGAACGTTGACGGACACCGACTGCGAGGCGCGAATGCGCCCCTCTCCCGAGCACTCGCCACACGGCGTGACGATCACGGTGCCGTAGCCCTGGCACTGGCCGCACGTCGTCTGAGCCATAACCTGCCCAAACAGCGACTGCGTAAGGCGCTGGGTGGTTCCCGTGCCATCGCAGTTCGTACACGGAACCGGATCCGTGCCCGGCTCTGTCATGTGGCCGTGGCAATGCGGACACTCGATGACGGCGTCGTGCTTGAACTCCTTCTCCACGCCGAACACGACGTCCTGAAGCGAAAGGTCGAGGCCGACGAGGGAATCTTGGCCGCGGCGCGTGCGCGAAGCCGGGCCCCGGCGCGTGTTCCCGCCACCGAAGAAGGTATCGAAAATATCTTGGAATCCGCCGAACCCGGCGCCTGCGAAGCCGTTGCCAGACAGCGCGTCTTCGCCGCCCAGGTCGTAGAGCTGGCGCTTCTCGTCGTTCGAGAGCACCTCGTATGCCTTGTTGACTTCCTTGAACTCTTCGGGCGAGCCACCGCCCGCCTCGTCGGGGTGAAGTTCGCGCGCCTTCTTGCGGTACGCCTTCTTAATTTCGGCCGAGGTCGCATTGCGCGCCACGCCCAGAATGTCGTAGTAATCAGCCACGTATGTCCTCAATTTGCTGAAAGAATGTCGGATAGGTACTTCGCGACGGCGTAGACGGAAGACATCGTCGCGGGATAGTCCATTCGCGTCGGTCCAATAATGCCAAGTCGCGCAACAGTTTGCTGGTCTGCGCCCACATAGTTGGTGGACACCACAGAGGTTTCGCTGAAAGCATCACTCACGTTCTCCGAACCGATGCCAACGTGCAGCCCGTCCTCCTTGTGCGCGAGCATCCGCAACAGCACCACCTGCTCCTCGATCGCGTCGAGGATTGGATAGATCGTCCGCTCGAAATCGATGTCGTATCGGGTCAGGTTTGCCGTTCCAGCCACGACGACGCGCTCTTCAGCCTCGTTGCGCAGCGTATCTTCGAGTGCGCGCCCGACGGTGCGCGCCGCGGGGCGAAGCTCGTCGGGTAGGCGGGCCTCAACCCGCGTGAGCGCGTCGGGTAGCTCGGCCAGCTGGTGGTCCGAGATTTCCTCGTTGAGCGTTGCTCGCAAGGTGGCGAACTGCTCGTCCGAGAGGCCGGATTCGGTGGTGACGATGCGCTGCTCCACACGGCCGGCGTCGGTGATGATGACGACGAGCGCTCGGGTTTCGCTCAGCGGCACGAGCTCAATGTGGCGCACGGCCGTACGGCGCAGGGACGGGTACTGGACCACGGCCACCTGGTCCGTGATCGAGGCGAGGAGGCGGACGGAACGCGCGATGACGTCGTCGAGATCCACTGCCTCGGAGAGCATCTTCTCGATCGCCGCACGCTCCCCGCGGGTCAGCGGTTTGAGCTCGGCGATCTGGTCCACGAACTTGCGGTATCCGGCGTCAGTGGGCACGCGGCCAGCCGACGTGTGCGGCTGCGCAATCAGGCCCTGCTCCTCGAGGGCGGCCATGTCGTTGCGAACCGTCGCCGGGGAAACGCCAAGGCGGTGTCGTTCGACGACGACGCGCGAGCCGACCGGCTCACCGGTCTTCACGTAATCCTGCACAATCGCGTTGAGAACCAACGCTCGCCGATCGTGAGCCACACACACCCCTTTCAGTTCCCGGAGATAGCACTCTCCACTTCCGAGTGCCAATTCTACGCCGTGTCTGGTAAATATCCAGTTCCAGAAGTTGGCTACGCTAATGGCTATGCCCACATCTGGAACTCATGGTTTTTCGATCGATCGATACGGTCAGGACGTCCTGTCCGGTGATTCACGCGCACCGAAGCACCGAACGCTGCCCGTTGAGGTCGGCATGGTACTCGAGGAACCCGCATCGGGATTCGTGGGCGAAGTAATGGCCGTGCGCAAGGTGGCGGGTCAGTGGCAGATGGAGCTCGAGGACGGCGACTTCGCGCGCCGATCCTTTCCCCTCGGCCCTGGATTCTGGCTCGAAGGTCAGGCCGTGAACCTCGTGCCGCCCGCGCCGAAGCAGGAGCCTGCTGGGAGGAAGATCACCGCTTCCGGATCATTTCACGTGGACCACGAGGCGCGCGTGGCCAAGGCGTCTCGCATCTGGGTGGAGGGTAAGCACGACGCCGAACTCATCTCGAAGATCTGGGGCTCCGACCTCGCCTACGAAGGCATCATGATCGAAGAGCTCTTCGGCGCCGACAACCTCGAGGAGATCCTGAGCGCTTTCGGGCCGACGAACGACCGCCGGGCCGGCATCATGCTCGACCACCTCGTTGCCGGATCAAAGGAGTCTCGCATTGCGGCCAGGGTGCAGGCGATGCCCGGCGTGCTGGTTCTTGGCCACCCGTACGTCGACATTTGGCAGGCAATCAAGCCGTCCGTGATCGGGCTCGGGTCATGGCCGAGCGTTCCGCGCGGCGAGGACATCAAGGTGGGCACCCTCGCCCGCATTGGCTGGCCGCATGAGACCCAGGAGGACGTCGGCTTGGGCTGGAAGCGAATCTTGGATTCGGTGCGCGACTACCGCGACCTTGAGCCCGCGTTTTTGGGCCGGATGGAAGAACTCATCGACTTCGTCACCGCGCCGAGCGGCGTGTAAGGCCTACTTCCAGGCGGCGTTCGGGATGAGCCGGATAATCTGGCTCGCCTTGGCTTCGATCGTCTTGATACGTTCGACCTGATCCTGGCGCTTCCCGTCGAACATGTAGGTAATCGTGTCTCCCCAAAAGTGCGTGGCCTGCAAGCCCGGCCACTCGAGGAGGAACCTGCGCACGTCAGACGTGAGGTAGGCCGGCACGTCTCCGGCGCCTTCGTAGGTGAGGTCGCCGTCGTCGTCGAGCCGCACAAGCGCCTCCTCAAATTCCGCTTCGCTGCCGTCCGAGCGCTGCGGAAGCTCGATCGTGAAGAACATGTGCGTACCGACCGAGGGCGCAACGAACGAACCTGCTCGCCACATCGGCGTGCTCCGCCGTGCGGTGATGGCCTCGATTCCGGCCGCCTTTTCAGTGATGGGCCAAAAACGTGGGAGCTCTTTGGAATTGAGAAGGAACATCGCGAGGTTGTCCACGGTGTCCTGAACTCGCCAGCCCTCCGAGCGCATGCGGCCCTTCAGTCGCGATGCTTCATCCCACGTGCCCTGCGTGTTCTTCGACAAGAGCGTGTGGAGTGTATAGACGAGCGGAATGCCAACCAGCAAGAGGAGCATTCCAATAACTATGTAATCGCGAAGAATAATGAGTCTCTCCGATCAGGTATCCCACAGCGTACGAATCACTGTGTCTGCCAGAAGTCGGCCACGCCGTGTGAGGCGGATTCGCCCGGTGAGTGCCGCTCGCCCGTCAATGAGCTCGTCGGCGATCAACGATGCGATGACGTCACTGGGCGTGTGGTCAGGGACGAGGATGCCATCGTTGAGACGAATGCCGAGCATGATGTCTTCCTCAGCTCGTTCAATATCCGAGAGCGCCTCGCCGCCGCCGATCGGGAAATCTCCGCCTTCGAGCTTGCCAGTATAGGCGATGGGGTGCTTGATATTCCAGAACCGGGAGCCGTCAATATGCGAGTGCGCGCCCGGCCCGAATCCCCACCAGTTGGCGTTTGTCCAGTATGCGCGATTGTGTTGAGACTCCTTGCCGGGCTTGGCCCAGTTGGATACCTCGTACCACTCATATCCGGCGGCACTGAGGGCCTCGTCTGCCATCTCGTACTTCGCGGCGAGTTCGTCTGGATCGGGCTCGGGCAGTTCGCCGCGGCGCACCTGAGCGCCCATCTTCGTGCCCTCTTCGATCGTCAGGCCGTAGGCGGAAATGTGGCCCGGCTCGAGCGCGATGGCCGCCTCGAGTGAGGCCTGCCAGTCCTCCAGCGACTCCCCCGGCGCGCCATAGATGAGGTCCACGGAAAACTCGAGATCGAGCTCGCGTGCCCAGTGCGTGACGGCGTCGACCTGACCGGGTGTGTGCAGGCGGTCGAGGACCTCCAGCACATGCGGGCGCGCGGACTGCATGCCGAAGGAGACGCGCGTGAAGCCGGCAGCTTGTAGCGCCGCGAGATCCGCCTTCGTCACCGATTCGGGGTTCGCCTCCGTAGTCACTTCCCCGGTGGGGGCGCCGAACGTCGCGCCCAGCGCCTCGAGGATGAGGGCAAGGTCCGTAGCCGGTAGCAGGGTTGGCGTGCCCCCGCCGAAAAAGACGGTCTCAAGCGGCGCGGCCGGTTCGAGGATCTGGCCCGCCATCTCGATTTCCCGCACGATCGTCGCGGCGAAGCGGTTCGCACTCGCTCCCCCGCCAAAATCGACGTTCGTGTACGTGTTGAAGTCGCAGTACCCGCACCGAACGGAGCAGAACGGGATGTGGACGTAGGCCGATAGATCGTTGACGGGCCCGGCGATGCGTGCGAGCTCGAAGGGGTTAGCCACTAACGCGGATCGCTTCGATGTCGTAAATCTTGCGCCCGGCCTCAATTCCTCGCCGCTCAAAGCGCGTCATGACGCGCCCATTCCAGCGGTCGGCAAAGCCGCCCTGGTACTGGCCCTGATCGGCGGGATCGTGGTTCTTCTGCGAGAACGGGTTGCGGAACTGCGGGCTGTTTTGCACGACGTCGCGCATCTGCCACGCGTAGTCCGCCCAGTCGGTGGCCATCCGCCACGTGCCGCCCGCCTGGAGGACCAGCGCGGCCGTCGCGGCAAATTCATCGCTGACGAGGCGGCGCTTGTGGTGGCGCGTTTTACGCCACGGATCGGGGAAGAACGTCCACAGTTCCACCGCGCGCGGATTCGCGCCTTCACCCTCGCGGAAAAGGATGGGCAGCGCCTGGGCGGCGTCGACTTCCATCAGCCGAACGTTGCGCACGCCCTCGCGCACGGCCGCGTTCACGCAGCGCGCGACGCCGGGAGCCCACGCCTCGATCGCGAGGAAGTTCCACTCCGGGCGGGCAAGCGCGGCTGCGATTGTCTGTTCGCCCGAGCCAGGGCCGATTTCGACGACGAGCGGACCCGGCCGGCCAAACTCGGCGATGAGGTCGATGTGGGCGTCGTCGGCAATGGTCGTCTGCGCGGGCCCCTCCGGGTAGTCGATGACGTACCGCGAGCCGTACTCGGCCATGACGGCCTCGTACTTATCCCCCAGACGCGAGCCGCGCCTGGTAAATGATCTAATTCGCCCGTAGTTCGGGTTCTGCTCGGTCATTTCTTCTTCGATTCCGGCATGTCTGAGGACAGCGCCGCCACGAAGGCCTCCTGCGGCACGTCCACGCGCCCGATGGATTTCATGCGCTTCTTTCCTTCTTTCTGCTTCTCGAGGAGCTTGCGCTTACGAGAGATATCGCCGCCGTAGCACTTGGCGAGCATGTCTTTGCGCAGCGTGCGAATGGTCTCGCGGGCGATGATGCGAGTGCCGATCGCCGCCTGAAGCGGGATCTCGAACTGTTGCCTCGGGATGAGTTCCTTGAGTTTGCCCGTCATCTGCACGCCGTAGCGATAGGCGTCATCGCGGTGAACGATCGCGGAGAAGGCGTCGACCTTCTCGCCGTTGAGCAGGATGTCCACCTTCACGAGATCGGCCTCTTGCTCGCCCTCTTCCTTGTAATCGAGGGAGGCGTATCCGCGGGTGCGGGACTTGAGCTGGTCGAAGAAGTCGGTGACGATCTCGGCCAGTGGCAGGCGGTAGCGCAGCTCCACGCGATCCTCGGACAGGTAGTCCATGCCCTGAAGGTTTCCGCGGCGCTGCTGGCACAGATCCATTGACGCGCCCACGTAGTCCGACGGCGTCAAGATCGTCGCGTTGACCATCGGCTCAAAGATCGTTTGGATCTTGCCTTCGGGGAACTCCGACGGGTTGGAAACGATGTGCTCGTCCCCGCCCTCGGCGATCACCCGGTAGACCACCGACGGCGCGGTGGCGATGAGGTCAAGATCGAACTCGCGCTCGAGGCGCTCGGTGATGATTTCGAGGTGGAGCAAGCCAAGGAATCCGCAGCGGTAGCCAAAGCCAAGTGCCACCGAGTTCTCGGGTTCGTAGGTCAAGGCCGCGTCATTGAGCTTGAGCTTATCGAGGGCATCGCGAAGGCCCGGGTAGTCCGAGCCGTCGATCGGATAGATGCCGGAAAACACCATCGGCTTCGGATCGCGATAACCGGCCAGCGCCTGTTCGGCGGGCTTTTGCGCGTCGGTGACCGTATCGCCCACGCGCGACTGGCGCACTTCCTTCACGCCGGTAATCAGGTAGCCGACCTCACCGGCGCCCAGGCCCGCGGCCGGTTTCGGCTCGGGCGAAATGACGCCGATCTCCAAGAGCTCGTGGTCGGAGCGTGTGGACATCATCTGCACCTTTTGGCGAGGCTCGAGATTGCCATCAACCACTCGCACGTAGGTGACGACTCCGCGGTAGGAGTCGTAGACGGAGTCAAAAATCATGGCGCGAGCTTCGCCGTCGGGCTGGCCTGTGGGCGCAGGAATCTCTTCGATGATCCGGTCGAGAAGCTGCTCGACGCCGTCGCCGGTCTTACCGGACACGCGCAGGACGTCGTCGGGATCCATACCCAGCAACCCGCCGATCTCGGCGGCGTACTTCTCCGGATTAGCAGCCGGAAGATCAATCTTGTTCAGCACCGGGATGATCGTGAGGTCGTTTTCCATTGCCATGTACAAATTGGCAAGAGTTTGAGCCTCGATTCCCTGCGCCGCGTCCACGAGCAGGATTGCTCCCTCGCACGCGGCGAGCGAGCGCGAGACCTCATAGGCGAAATCGACGTGCCCAGGCGTGTCAATCATGTTGAGCACGTAGGCCTGGCCGTCCACTGACCACGGCATGCGCACGGCCTGCGACTTAATGGTGATGCCGCGCTCGCGCTCGATATCCATCCGGTCCAGATACTGTTCGCGCATCTCGCGAGCTGTGACGATGTCAGTCAATTGCAACATTCGATCGGCAAGGGTGGACTTGCCGTGATCAATGTGAGCGATGATGCAGAAATTGCGGATCCGCTCTTGGTCCGTGGTGGACGGCTGAATCTCTTTCAGCTCAGCAGCGTTAGAAACTGGCACGAAACTCCTTATAAGAAATAGTCGTCCTTAACGATACCAGCGCGCCCGAGGCACAAGCGCTTTGAATCGTGTGAATTTCTCCCGTCACGTGACACACTTGTTTCCATGTATCGACACATCATTTGGGACATGGGCGGCACGCTCGTTGACACGTACCCGCAAGTCGACCACATGCTTGCGCGAGTTGGATACGCAACCGACCAACCGTCGTCGGCGCAGCTGTCGGAAGTTGCCAGATTACGCACGACGTCGATCGATCACGCCATGGAGACTCTTGCGCGAGTGTACGGGGCGGATATCGATGAGATGCGCCGCGAGTACGCGGCGTTGAAAGAGTACTGGAAGACCCATCCGGCGCCCGTCATGGGCGGTGCCACCACGGTGATGGATGCCGTGCACGAGGCTGGTGGCCTGAACCTCATTGCGACGCACCGCGATCGCGAATCCGCCGAGACGCTGCTCGCCGGCCTTGGACTCGACGTCGACGACATGGTGTGTGCCCCCGATGGGCTGCCGCGTAAACCGGATCCGACGATGTTGACCACCCTCATGGAACGGCACGATCTCAATCCCGCCACCGTGATCTGCGTGGGCGATCGAGAGATCGATATCGAGGCGGCCAAGGCAGCCGGGTGCCGGGCATTCCTCCTCGACCACAGGGGCGAGGAGCCGGGCACGATTAAGGTTCTTAGCGAACTGATTCCGGTTCTCGACGGGCGGGCGTGACACAATACGACCATGAGTCTTGGCGCCGGATCAATGAATCTGTTCCTCCCCGCGATTGAGCGGCTGTCTCGCCTGCCTGGAAAGGTGCTCGTGGCGATGTCGGCCGCAGGCAACGCGTTGTTGCTGATCACCGGGTGGATGGCCGGGCAGCGGCACGGCGGAGTCGGTGGATGGTTGCCCTTCGGCGTCGGCGTGGTTCTGACGGCCGTGCTGATCTTCTTCGCGGTGCGCCGCCAGCGGCTCGAGAGCCGCCTTGACGCGTATTCCGCGCAAGCCATCGAGCGCTACAACCGCATCATGAACCCTCCCCAGAACGCCGGCGAGATCAGCGCGGGCGGCGGCGAGGGTGTTGTGATTGACGAACAGGGCGTGGTCATTCCCGGCCCGAACTCCGAGGCGATGCGACACGAGGCTGAGCTACTCAAGAGCCGCGAACGTCAGCGCGCCGCCGAGCTTGAGGCGACGAATCGGAAGAACACCTTCATGTCGCGCCTCGAGGCCGCGCAACGCGCAGCGATTGCCTCGGCGGGCGGCATAGAGAACGTCCCGCACCTCAAGGATGATCTGCGCTGGACGATCGTCAGCGCTGGAATCACGTTGGTCTCGATCCCCGTGATCGGGTTCCTCATCATCGTCGCGTTGCTGCTGTGGCTGTAGGGCCGCGCCACCCTGTCTGAGAACCGGTTGCAGCGCCGCGCTGTTTGCTGCACTGAACAATCCGACAGAGCACGGCACCGCGCTGCGAACTGCGTAGAATGGGCTCCATGGACGTACCCGAAGAACTTCTCGCAAAAGGCGACGTAGCGCGGCGGCATGTGCGCGAGCACCCCAAGGCGCTCGCCGGGAACGCGCTCGGCGCGCTGCTGACAATCGTGGCCGTCGTCGTCGCAATGATCGTCCTACCGGATTCGCTGTACCCGTGGGCGCACTGGGCGATCGGCATCACCGGGATCGTTTTGCTCATTTTGGTGCTCGTCTACCCGCTCCTGCAGTGGATGACCTCCACGTACACCATCACTGACAAGCGCCTCATCGCGCGCTCTGGCTTCCTCAAGAAAACGATCACCGAGATTCAGCGCGCGGACATCAAAGACCTCACGATCGAGACCGACGTCGTGGACCGACTCGCCAAGACGGGCTCGCTCATCATCACCACCGATACCGGCCGCACGCTCACGTTCCGCCATGTGCCTGCCGTGGAGGATTTCAAGGCAAGACTGCTCACGCCATTCACGCAGGAGGACTAAATGTCATTCATGAATTCACTGAAGAACGTCGCCGGCCAGGTGGGCCGGCGCGTGGTGCGAGACGTCCAGCGCAACGTCCGAAAGGAGCTCGGGCGGCGCACGCAGGCGGGATTGCGCTCAAGGCGCGAGGCCGAGGCTCGAAATGACAAGGCCGAAGGCACGAAGGCCAAGGGCTCGCAGTCGAAAGGCTCGCAGGGCACACGCTCGCAAACCAAGGGCTCCCAAGCCAAGGGTTCGAATAAGAGCCGCGGATCGTCGTCGGGAAAGCTTCCAGGCCCCCGCGATCGCGCGATTGAATACGACGTCGCCCGCTTGGGCCTGCCCGATTTCGAGTACGAGCCGCAGCGCAACGGAGCGCCCGATCCCGGCGAGGTTGTGTGGGCGTGGGTGCCGTTCGACGAGAACGACGGGCGCGGCAAGGACCGCCCCGTGCTGGTGCTCGCCGATTCGGAGGAGCACGTTATCTTCAGTCAGATGACGTCGAAGGACAACACGCACGACGCCGAGTGGGAAGCCAAGTGGGGCCGGCACTGGATGGACGTGGGCTCCGGCGAATGGGATCACAAGGGTCGGCCGTCCGAGGTTAGGCTCGACCGCCTGCTCGTTGCGCACATGGATCAGATCCGCCGCGAAGGCTCGTTCCTGCGCAAGGATATCTACGACGACGTGGTGCGGGCCCTGAAGAATCTGCACGGCTAGTCCGAACTGCACACACTGGGCGTGTGTGCGCCGCCGCTTGCGCGCACAGCGCATTTTAGATGCAGATTCAACCATTTTCAGACTTTTCCAAGGTTGGCTCCCTAGTGTTGGTGAGGTAAGCAGATCGCAACTGATCTGAGTTGTACACGTAAAGGAGACAACCATGGGCTTCAAGGATGACATCAAGCACGGCGCACAGTCTGCTATGGGCAAGGCCAAGGAAGCAATCGGAGACGCGACTGACAACAAGTCGATGGAATTCGACGGCAAGAAGGATCAGGCTTCGGCTGACGTGAAGAACACCGGCGCTGACGCCCGTGACGGCGCGAAGGCAAAGGCTGTTGAAGCTGAAGAGAAGCTGACCGACGATAAGTAAGACCTCGGCCTAGGTGCCACGTGACTTCGGCGCCGCAAAAGTGAGCAGATGCACCGGCATCCTCGCTTTTGCGGCGCCTTTACGTTTGCTAGAGTTGCCTATTGGACTTTGAACCTGGTCGGGTGAAAGGTCCGGTCACTCTTCTTTCCACGGGCGCCCCACGCCTCAGTCCGAAGATGGCAAGCCCTCAACCGACCGAGGCCCACGAGGCCACCAAGCAAAACGAAAGAGTTATCAGTGGCAAACATTAAGTCCCAGATCAAGCGAAACAAGACCAACGAGAAGCGCCGCGTCCGCAACAAGGCTTACAAGACCGAGGTTCGCTCGCTCGTCCGTAAGACCCGCGAGGCTGTGGAAGCTGGCAACGTTGAGGAAGCGCAGGAGTCGCTCCGCATTGCTAGCCGCAAGCTCGACAAGGCTGTTTCCAAGGGAGTTCTCCACAAGAACAATGCAGCGAATCGCAAGTCCAAGCTTGCCAAGCTCGTTGCATCGATCGAAGGCTAGTTTCTTCGTATAACGTGAGGGGCGGACCGGTTGGTCCGCCCCTCACGTTGTGTCTTGAGGCCGCTCGGCCTCAAAACCGCTAGATGTGCTGGTTGATCTGATCCACCGAATCCTTGGCATCGCCGAGGAGCATCTTCGTGTTCTCGTTGAAGAACAGCGGATTTTGCACGCCGGCGTAACCCGCATTGCCCATCGAGCGCTTGAAGACGATCACGTTCTTCGCCTCCCAGACCTTGATGACGGGCATGCCCGCGATCGGCGATCCGGGTTCTTCGGCGGATGGATTGACCGTGTCGTTCGCGCCGATGACGAGCACGACGTCGGCCTGGGCCATCTCGTCGTTGACCTCGTCCATCTCGAACACGATGTCGTACGGAACGTTCGCTTCCGCCAGGAGCACGTTCATGTGTCCGGGCAGTCGGCCAGCCACCGGGTGGATGGCGAAGGAGACGTCAACGCCCTGATCGCGCAGCTTCTCCGTCATCGACGCGACCGGGTACTGTGCCTGTGCAACGGCCATGCCGTAGCCTGGCGTGATGACGACCTTGGACGCATCCTTGAGCAGTTCCGCGACCTCGTCGGCCGTCGTCTCCTGATGCGCGCCGTAGTCCCTGCCCTCGCCAGTCACGGCGCCGTCGGAGCCGAAGCCGCCCAGAATGACGGAGATGAACGAGCGGTTCATCGCCTTGGACATGATGTAGGACAGGTACGCACCCGAGGAACCAACTAGCGCACCGGTGATGATGAGCAGATCATTGCCCAGCGTGAAGCCGGCCATCGCGGCCGCCCAGCCCGAGTACGAGTTGAGCATGGACACGACCACGGGCATGTCGCCACCGCCGATGGCGGCAACCAGGTGCACGCCGATGAGCAGTGCGATGATCGTGAGGATGATCAACGGGATGAGGCCGCTGGTCAGCGAACGCGTGTGCGCAAACCATACGATCAGGCCGACCGAGATGATAATCGCTGCGCCGTTGAGCCAGTGGCGGGCCGGGAGCATCAGCGGAGCACCGCTCACGCGTCCGGACAGTTTGAGGAACGCCACGATCGATCCCGTGAACGTCACGGCACCGATGAACACGGCAAGGCCAACCTCGCCCATGTGGAAGGCGTTGTAGATGGAATCTTCACCCGGGGTTTCGATGAACGAGTTGTAGCCCACCAGCACCGCGGCAAGACCCACGAATGAGTGCAAGAGCGCGATGAGCTCAGGCATCCCGGTCATCTCCACGCGCTGGGCGACTGGGATTCCCACTCCGGCGCCGATACCCAGAGCAACGAGAATCAAAATCACCGTGATCGTGGTGTTGTCCCCCGCGTGAGCGATGACCACCCAGACGGTGGCAAGCAGTGCGAGCACCATGCCGATCATGCCGAGGCGGTTACCGCGCTGGGCCGTCGTCTGCTTGGACAGGCCCGCTAGTGCGAGGATGAAGAGAATAGCCGCGACGATGTACGCCAGCGACTGGAAGCGAAGCTCAAAAGGTAGTTCCAGTGTCAGCAAATCCATTGTTAACTCCTATGGAACATCTTGAGCATTCGCTCGGTGACGAGGAATCCACCAAAGATGTTGATGGATGCCACCGCAACCGCGATGAATGCGAGGATCTGAACGGCCACCATGCCGGAGGATATTTGTAGCAATGCTCCGACCACGATGATTCCCGAAATCGCGTTTGTCACTGACATCAGTGGCGTGTGGAGGGAATGGGTGACGGCCGTAATGACGTAGAAGCCGACGACGACGGCCAGCACGAACACGATGAAGTGCGTGTTCATTCCTGGCGGCGCCGTCAAGATGAGCCACGCGAAGATGGCCACCGCCGCGAGCTTCCACCAGTGCTTGGCGACCCACGACTTTTCCTTCACGGGCTCGGGCTCGTCCTGCGCGACGTCCTGCTGGGCAGCGGGCGCGGGCGCCGCCGAGACCTTAACGGGCGGCGGCGGGTACATGACGCGGTCTTCGAGGGTTACAAGCATCTGGCGAACGATCTCGTCGTCGAGATCCAGATGCAGGTTGCCGTCCTTTTCCGGCGTCGTGAGCTTGAAGAAGTTCACCACGTTCTGGCCGAACAGCTGCGATGCCTGGCTGGGCAGGCGCGAGGCGAGCTCGGTGTAGCCGATGATCGTCACGCCGTTGTCCGTCACGACGACCTCGTCCGGGCTCGAGCCGACGACGTTTCCGCCGTTCGCAGCACCCATATCGACGACGACGGAGCCCGGCTTCATTCCAGCCACGGCTTCCTCCGTCAAGAGAATCGGAGACTTGCGGCCGGGAATTGCCGCCGTCGTGATGACGATGTCGGCTTCGGCAGCCTGCTCCGTGTATAGCTTCTCTGCCGCTTGTGCCTGCTCCTGGCCCATTTCCTTGGCGTAGCCGTCGGACGATTCCTGAGCGGCAGCGGGAATGGCTACGAAGTCCGCGCCCATCGACTCAACCTGCTCGGCGGTCTCAGCGCGCACATCCGTTGCCTTGACGATCGCGCCGAGCGAGTTCGCCGTTCCGATCGCGGCAAGACCTGCCACGCCCGCACCGATCACGTAGACGGTGGCCGGCGGAACCTTGCCGGCCGCGGTGACCTGACCGGAGAACAGGCGCCCGAAGTTGGTCGCAGCTTCGATGACGGCGCGGTATCCCGCGACGTTGGCGAGCGACGAGAGCACGTCCATCGACTGAGCGCGCGAAATTCGCGGCACCATGTCCATGGCCAGACCCGTGATGCCGCGGCTCGAAAGCGCGTCCAAGAGCTGTTCGTTGCGCCCAGGAGCCATGCGCGAAATAAGCGTGGCGCCACGGCTCATGAGATCAAGCTCTGCTTCGGCGGGTGCGTCAATTGTGGTCACAATGTCCGCAGCCCATGCGTCTTCCTTACTTGCTACCCGCGCTCCAACGTCCTCGTATTGAGAATCGGGAAAACTGGCACTCGAACCGGCGCCGTTTTCAACGACGACCTCATATCCGAGTTTGATGAGTTTTCCTACCGTGTCGGGAGTCGCGGCGACCAGAGCCTGATCATCAGGCTCCCGAGGTACACCTATGCGCAACTTAACTCCTTCATTAGTTCATGCCTTGCCTCAACATTGGGGCAAATGGCCAATTACAGCATAGCCCTCCGGCACCGTTGGCGCATGACGCACACCACGTTATGAGCGCTTTCTGAGCTTCGACAGATCAACGATTGCGCGCTCGAGTGCGAACTCGGGATCGCGCGATTCGCCCTTGACTTCCGCGTCCGCTTTCGCGATGATCCGGATCGCCTGCGCGAGGGTCTCATTGTTCCATCCGCGCAGGTCTGATTTCGCGCGCTTGACCTGCCAATCATTGATTTTCAGCCGCGCTTTCGTGTGCGAGGAGCGCTGGCCAAGAACCTGTGCCATCGCTCGGAACTTGGCCGCGATCGCCCCGACGATGGCCACGGGCGAGTTCCCCGTGGCGATGGCGTGGCGCGCCAGTTCAACCGCACGCCCGGAATTCCCGACGACGACGGCGTCTGCCACGTTAAAGGCCGTCGCTTCGACCCGACCCGCGAAATACGTGGTCACGTGGGATTCGTTGATTGTCCCTTCCACGTCTGCAAGGAGCTGGTTGACGGACGAGAGGAGTTCGCGCAGGTCAGAACCCATCGCGGCGACGAGCGCCTCGACGGCGTCCTGGGTAATCCGCCTGCCGGCATTGCGCACGTCCTGAGTGACGATCTTGCCCTTGTCGCTGGCGTACTTGACCTTGTCTATCTTCGTTGATGGAACCTTGGCGCGCTTGAGTGCGTCGAGCACCTTCTTGCCGCGCACTCCCCCGTTGTGCCGCAGCAGTAGCACCGAGTCCGGGTCCGGCGACGACATATAGCCGAGCAGATCTTCCTGAAATGCGGCGTTGACCTTTTCGAGATTTGGCACGACGACGGCCTTGGGCTCACCAAAGAGCGAGGGCGTCAGGAGCGCGTCTAGATCGCCGGCGGCGTAGGCAGAGGCGTCAAGCTCGACGACGTCGGTGTTCGGATCACGAGCGCGCAGGGAGGTTCGCACCGATCGGACTGCGCGATCGCCGAGGACGTCCTCACCACTCTGGATCAGCATGATCGGGGATAGTTCTAGGTCTGCCATGCGCTCATTATTCCATGTTCGTCCGACACCCGGAGACCACCTGCCCGGCTGTGATCGTGATCGTCCCGCATTGGTCGGTGCGGGCCGTGATAGGCGCGTCCCAGATCTCGAGTGCGCGTTGTGTCGGATGCCCATAGTCGTTCTCCCCTACAGAAAAGATGCTGATCTGTGGCCGCAAACGTTCCGCGAGTTCCTCGCTTTGGTCTGCGGCTCCGTGGTGTCCGGCGATGACGACGTCGATATCCTCAACCTCGCCCACAAGCGCGAGTTGCCGTTCAAATGGTGCGTCCGCGAGCGCGAGGACGCGATGTGAATCGGTTGTGACCAGCGCGATGAGCGAATCGGCGTTAGATGTCGATTCGACCCCGGTCGTCGCCCGCGGCCCGACGATGCGGACGAATGGTTCGCCCGAGCTGCTCGGGTATTCGGTGCCCGCGGTTACGTGCGCGTGCGGTATTGCGTGCTGATCGAGGAGGTCGATCGCCCAGTTGGAGTTGTACGTCGGGTGCAGGTTCGTGGAGTACCAGACTTCCTCGATGTCAACGGCCGCGATGAGCTCGGCAAGTCCGCGGACGTGGTCGGCGTCGAAATGGCTAATGACGAGCAGATCCACGCGATCGATTCCCGCTTCGCTAAGGCATTCGGATATTCGTTCGCCTTCGGGCCCGGCGTCAATGAGCACGACGTCGGGCTCGCGCCGTGCGAGGAATGCCGAGCCCTGGCCGACGTCGCACTGGATCGCTTCCCAGTCCTCTGGCTGGGGCTGGCTCTGCAGCGCGGGAGATAGTGCGGCTGAGCCGGCCAGGAGTGCGATCGCGGTGAGGGCGTAGTGGGTGAGCCCGACGAATGCTGTCACTGCGAGGACGAGTGCCATCACGCCGTGGCCGATGAGCGCCACGTAGGTGGGCAGGTGTGAGCCGGGCAGGCCAACGAGTGCGGAGGTCACGCCCGCCATCCATGCCGTGAAGATCTCGCACACCCACAGCAGTGGCATCGCCGCCCACGCCGCAACGGGCAAGAGGAGCGCGCCGACCATGCCGATGATCGTCAGCGGCGCGATGACCGGCGCAACTAGTGCGTTGGCGGCCGCGCTCCACAGCGAGGCCCGCTCTTGGATCGCAAGCAGTAGCGGGCCCGTGGCGAGCGCCGCGACGAGGGAAATCGACAAGACGTCCGCGAGCGCTCCTGGCATGTGCTCCGCGAGGCGTTCTTGGAGCGGATAGGAAAAGGCGATAATGGCGCCCGTGGCCACGGCCGAGAGTTGAAATCCGAGGCTCCGTGCGAGTTCGACGTCGACGAGCGCCACGATGATCACCGTCAGGCACAGGATGGGAAAGGCCGTCGTCGCTCGGCGGATCGCGAGCGCGAGGCAGACGAAGACTCCCATATAGCCGGCTCTGAGAACCGACGCTTCGCGCCCTACGAGTTCAACGAGACCGACGAGAGCCACCACCGCGAGCGCTCCGGCGAGTACCGGGCGTCTGCGTCCGACGATTGCGAGAACGACGGCGATGACGAGGGAAATGTGCGCGCCTGAGACGGCGGTCAGATGTGAGAGGCCAAGGATCCGCATGTCCTCGACGGCGTATTCGGGCAGGCCGGTGTCGTCGCCAACGACCACGCCCGGAATGAGTTGGGCGTGCCATGGCCTATCCTCAACTGCGTCCCGTAATTCTCGCCGAATCCCAGCGGCGGCGCTCTCCTGGCTGAGCGGTCTCACCTCGGTCAGGTTGAGTGTGGCAACGGCTGCGAAGTCATCTGGTAACGGGCGCAGTTGCCCGGAGCCGGTGAATTGGGTGTCCCGCGAGAGTTCGGTGTCAGGCCACGTCAAGAGAGCCGATTGAGAAGACGTGGAGGTGATATCCCCCGCCTGTACCGTGTAGATGCGCGCGGTGGCCGTGAGGTTCTCCCCCTGCCGTTCGGGGTGGGAATCGATCACGCCGGTTACGGTGACGACGGC
This sequence comes from Trueperella sp., assembly GCF_043424875.1. NCBI lineage: Bacteria > Bacillati > Actinomycetota > Actinomycetes > Actinomycetales > Actinomycetaceae > Trueperella > Trueperella sp. The sequence continues at coordinate 65,414 of NZ_JBHWPL010000074.1, forward strand.
GGAATCCTGTGCGCTGCGCGTGAGAACGTCGCTTTCTTTGAGGAGCGAGTGGGCAAGACCCGACATCGTTGCCGCGACGACCGCGACGCCGATCAAGGTGGCATACCACCTGTGAGACAAGAGCCCGAGCAGCACGACCAGCAGTCCAACAAGGCCAAGCGCAATGTAGTCGAGTGGCCCGATGATCGCGATCGTCCACACCACGATCGCCGGCAAAAGCAACCGGTAGTCCTGCATCAGGACACCCGGACATGATCACGCAACTGTTCGAGCGTCTTCGGTCCGATTCCGTTGACGTCGATGAGCTGCTCGACTGAACTGAAGGCGCCGTTATCCTCCCGCCACGCGATAATCGCCTGCGCGGTCACCGGTCCCACGCCCGGGATGGTCTCCAGTTCGGCTTGTGAGGCCGTGTTGATATTGACTCCGGCTCCCGGCGGATCGCCGGAAGCGGCCGGCGGCTCACCACCGCCCGCCACACCCGCGATCGCCTCGCCTTCACCGTGGGCAGGCACGTGGATGTGAGCGCCGTCCGCGATCGGCTCCGCCAGATTAATGAGGGCGAGATCAGCCTCCGGCGTCGGACCGCCCGCCTCCTCGACGGCGTCAATAACTCGTCCAGGAGCAGCGATTGTTACCACCCCGGGCGAATTTACCTGCCCAGATACGTGAACAACAACCTCCCCCGGGCCCGCTGAGTTCTCCTGCACTGTGCTCCCCTGCGCTGAGCCCTCCCATCCTGAGCCCTCACCTCTAGCCGGCGGACTGGGACTAGGGCCGAGCGATCCGCTGGACCCCGCGGCTTCCGGCAAGGCGTGGTCAGCCGCCGACCCGGCCTCGCACGGAGCAACTGGTTCGATGGCCGAGACCTCGACCGAGCGTGAGGACAGGGCCGCGATCATGGCCGATAGCCCAAGTACCGTGACAAAGATGGCGACCAACCGCAAGGATCGGCCATCCAAGGTGAATCGCTTCCTCTTTGCTGTCGAGGTCAGCGATCCGACGTCGTCGCCCGCCCCGGCTCGCAACGCAGTACGCGTGAACGATTCCATCTTCGCCCATCGATCGTGAGCATCACCGTGGCGCACGCGCGGTGAACGGCGCGAGGGCGGGCGGCGAGGAGGCGGAGACGTCATGAACCCATTGTGGGAGCCGGTCGGTCGTCGTCGTTCGGCTACCCACAGCAGATCACCGAATCCTGACGTTTCGCACACTGTGGACAACAATCACCGCGCGAGCCTCCGCGTAGCCACGTAAGATTGGCCCATGAGTCAAGATCCTGAAGTTCTCCGTTTGAAGGCCGAAGCACTCGAAGCAGAGGCAGCCGCCGCCGAGGCAAAAGCACAGGCAGCGAAGGCTCGTCTCCAGGCAGCCCTTGCAGCCGGTGGAAACCCGGCCGACGAGGCACCCGACACCGGCGATGCCCCTGACACCGGCGATGCCGCAGCAAACGGCGTCGAGCCTGAACCTGCTGAACCTGAAAGCCTCGAGCCAAACCCACTAGAACCGGAGGCCCTCACCGAGAGTGCGGACGTCTCCGAGTATGAGTCGCAGGTGCGCGAGGGGTACACCTTCGAGGGGCCGACGATGACGATCGGCGCCTACATGGAGGACGGGGTGACGAAGCCTGATACCCACATCCGACTCCCTCTGGGCATGCTCAACCGCCACGGACTCATCGCGGGCGCCACCGGTACGGGCAAGACGCGCACGCTGCAGCTCCTTGCCGAAGGGCTATCAGCGGCGGGCGTGCCGTGTTTCGTCACGGATATCAAGGGTGACCTCACCGGTTTGCTCGAACCGGGACCGGCGTCGGACAAGCTCACCGAGCGCACCCTCGCCCAGGGTCAGGATTGGCAGCCGCAGGCCTTCCCCACCGAGCTTTTCGCGCTGGGCGGCCTCGGCAACGGCACGCCGATTCGTACCACGGTCACTGATTTCGGCCCGATCCTCATGGCCAAAGTGCTCGGCCTGAACGATACGCAGGAATCGGCGCTCTCCCTCATCTTCAACTGGGCCGACGCGAATCAGCTCGCGCTCATCGACCTGACGGACCTGCGCGCTGTCATCTCGTACCTGACCTCCGAGGGCAAGGACGAACTGAAGAACATCGGCGGCGTGGCGTCGTCGACGGCGGGTGTCATCCTGCGCAACGTCGCCGAGCTCGAGGCGCAGGGTGCGGGCGCGTTCTTCGGCGAACCTGCCTTCGAAGTCGCCGAGTTCATTCGCACATCCGCCGAGGGTCTGGGCCAGATTTCGGCCCTCGAACTGCCCGACGTACAGTCGCGCCCGGCCCTGTTCTCGACGTTCATTATGTGGCTCCTTGCCGAGCTTTTCCAAGAGTTGCCTGAGGTCGGCGACGTCGACAAGCCCAAGCTCGTGTTCTTCTTCGACGAAGCGCACCTCCTGTTCAACGACGCCTCCAAGGAATTCCTCAACCAGGTGGTCCAGACGGTGCGGCTCATTCGCTCGAAGGGCGTCGGCATCATCTTCATCACGCAGACGCCGAAGGACATTCCCGACGACGTCCTGGCTCAGCTTGGCTCCAAGGTCCAGCACGCACTGCGCGCTCACACGCCCAATGAGGCGAAGAAGCTTCGCGAGACTGTCGGCACCTTCCCCACCTCGCCTCTCGACCTCGAAGAGGTTCTGCCAAGCCTTGGCACGGGCGAAGCGATCGTCACCGTCCTTGACCGCAAGGGGCGCCCGACCCCCGTTGCGCCGACGAAGATCTGGGCGCCTGCTGCCGTCATGGGGCCGGCATCCGATCAGGCCATCCAGCAGTCCCTTGCGAACTCGCAAACGCTGCCCAGATACAAGGATGCGATCGATCCCGAATCCGCGTTTGAGCTGCTCGAACAGCGCATGGCCGAAGAAGAGGCCGCTCGTATTCAGGCCGAGAAGGAGGCCGAGGCTGCCGAGGCGGCGGAGAAGGCTGCCGCCGTTCAGAAGAAGGAACAGGAGCGGCTCGCTAAGGAGCTCGAGAAGGAGATCGAACGCGAACGTAAGGCCCTGCAAAAGGAGGCTGAGCGTCGCCAGCGCGAGGCGGAGAAGGAAGCCGAGCGGCAGCGCAAGCGCCGCGAAGGCACGATCGACCAGATTGTGCGCTCCGCAGGCCGCACGCTTGGCCGCGAGATCACGCGCTCGATCTTCGGCACACGACGCCGCTAGCTCACTGGCACGAAGCGCTGAACGAACGAGGCCCTCGGTTCATACCGAGGGCCTCGCCAGGTTTAGTTCGGTCTACGACTGGTAGGTCAGGGTGGCCGTCATCTGGCGCGAATGCCCGGGCGCCACGCGGATCGATCCCTGCGCATCTGGGCGGTTGAATGCGTCTGGCACATGCGACATCGGCGAAACGACGATCGCCTTGCGCGCCCCTCGCTCGAGGTTGTCGCCCGTGTCCAGATGCACCACCGGAGCTTCACCCGGTTCCTGCGTGAGCACAATAGACGAATTCGACGCCGGATCCACCACGCGCGTGGCCACTACGCCGTAGTTGTCGGGCACGAGTCCGCGATAATAGTCATCCAGCTTGGCCGACCCGAGGTACTCAATTTCCATCGGCATGTTGACGCCCGCATACGCGGACTCCCCAGGCAGCGGAATGCCGTGGCGATTGGTCAAGATTCGCGTGCGTGCCGGCACGGACACTGCGAGGTTCGATACCGCGCCGAGACCGGGCAAAATCACATGCGGATTCCAGCCGAGCGTGAGCGGGGCTTCGTCGTCGGACGTGTTGGTCGCTTTCAGCGTCACCGACAGGTGCTCTTCACCGTCCGCGCCGGAGTCGAGCGAAAAGTGCACGCTCACATCGATCGGCCACGGGTAACCATCCGCGGCCGGGATCGACGCGGACAGCGACAGGGTCGATCCCGCCGAACTCAGCGCGAAGTCCTGCTGAAACGCCAGACCAGCCGCGCGAACGTCGTCGTCGACCTGGAAAGTTCTTCCGCCGAAACTGTAGCTTCCCGACTCGATCGGTCCAGCCCACGGCGTCATGACGAGCCCGCGACCGCCCGCGGCCGCCTCCAGCTCCTTGGCGCTCTCGTAGGAGGAGATCAGTTCGACGTCGGCGGTGGGCTTCCATGACACCAAGGTCGCGCCACGCTCAGCAACCACGGCTGTTGCGCCGGTTGGTGATACGAGCTGCCACGCCGGCTGCCCGAAAACGCTCACCTCGGAGATCTCAGTTGCGGCCATTAAACGCCCTTTCTATGCACGTTCGCACCACTGTAACCCGTCTCGGATACGGCTCAGGCCCCATTCCAATAGTTGGAACGGGGCCTGTCCGACATGCGCCAATTACGGCGTTTTCCCTACGGTACTAGGTTCACGAGGCTCGGCTCGCGCACGATAACTTTGCGAGGCTCGCCGTCGAGGAACTTCTGCACCTTCTCAGACGCAAGCGCGCGCTGCACCAGATCGTCCGCCGAGATATCGGCCGGGACCTCGAGGCGATCGCGCACCTTGCCCTTGACCTGCACAATCGCCGTCACGGTCTCATCTTCCAGCAGCGACTCATCCGTCACCACCGGGAAATTCGCGTACGCGAGCGAACCCGTGTGTCCCAGACGCTCCCACAGTTCCTCAGCCACATGCGGAGCAACCGGAGCCACCATGAGCACGAGCGCCTCAGCCACCGTCCGCGGTACCTCGCGGGTAGTCAGATGGTTGTTCAGCACGATCATCTTGGCGATGGCCGTGTTGATGTGCATGCTCTCGTAATCTTCGGTCACGCCGACGATCGTGCGCGCCAACAGCTTCGCCGTTTCCTCGTCCGGCTCCGTATCGACGACGGCGAGCTCGCCCGTCTCCTCGTCCAGGATGTTGCGCCACAGACGCTGGAGGAATCGCTGCGATCCGACGGCGGCGCGGGTCTCCCACGGGCGATCCACATCGAGCGGGCCCATCGACATCTCGTACAGGCGGAACGTGTCCGCGCCGTACTGTTCGGCCATCTCATCAGGGGTCACGATGTTCTTCAGGGACTTGCCCATCTTGCCGTATTCGCGGTTGACCTCCTCACCATTCCAGACGTAGGTGATCTCACCGGAACCATCGGAGGCCGGCACTTCCTCAACCTCGTCGGCCGGCACGTACTGGCCGCGGCGGTCGGTGTAGGCGTAGGCCTGCACGTAGCCCTGGTTGAACAGCTTGTGGAACGGTTCGGACGAGCTCAGGTAACCCAGATCGAAGAGGACCTTGTGCCAAAAACGCGCATAGAGCAGGTGCAACACAGCGTGTTCCACACCGCCCACATACAGATCGGTACCGCCGGCCTTCTTGGCCTCGGTCGGACCCATCCAGTACTCCTCCACCTCGGGATCCACGAACTTCTCGGTGTTGTTCGGATCCAGGTAGCGCAGCTCGTACCAGCACGAACCTGCCCAGTTGGGCATCGTGTTGGTATCGCGCGTGTACATCTTCGGGCCATCGCCTAGATCCAGCTCGACGTTCACCCAGTCATCCAGACGCCCAAGCGGCGGCTCGGGATTGGAATCGGCGTCGTCGGGATCAAATGACCGGGGCGAATAATCCGGGGTATCCGGCAGCTCGATCGGCAGCATCGATTCGGGCAGGTCGTGCGGCTTGCCGTCCTCGTCGTAGACAATCGGGAACGGCTCTCCCCAATAGCGCTGACGCGAGAACAGCCAGTCACGCAGACGGTAAGAGACCGTCGCCTTGCCCAGACCCTTGCTCTCCAGCCACTGCGAAATCGCGGGCACGGCGTCGTCCAAGTGCATGCCGTTCAGCGAGATCTCGTCGTTGGCCGAGTCGATGATCTCGCCGTCGTCTTCCCATGCGCTGTCCCACTCGAAGCCGTCTTCAGGCTTCATCGTCGGCACGATGTCCAGTTCGAACGCCGTCGCGAAATCGAAATCTCGCTGGTCGTGGGCTGGGACTGCCATGATCGCGCCGGTTCCGTAGCCCATCATCACGTAGTCCGCGGTGAAGACCGGAATCTTCTTTCCGTTCACGGGATTCGTGGCGTAGATACCTGTGAAGACGCCCGTCTTCTCCTTGGTATCGTCAGCGCGGTCCACTTCGGACTTGCGCGCCGCGGCTCGCTGGTAGTCCATGACGGCGACGCCGGGCGTGCCAGCTCCGCCAGTCCACGCCTCCTTCGTGCCCTCGGGCCACTCGCCCGGAATGCACGAACCGGCCAGCATGGGGTGCTCTGGCGAGACCACCATGAACGTCGCACCAAACAGGGTATCTGGGCGCGTGGTAAAGACGCGCAACGTGTAGTCTCCGTCGGCTGTGTGCGCCGCGAAGTCGACGTCGGCGCCGTGCGACTTGCCGATCCAATTGCGCTGCATCAAGCGAACCTTCTCAGGCCACTCCACCAGATCCAGATCCTGCGCCAAACGGTCCGCGTAGGCGGTAATGCGCATCATCCACTGCCGCAACTCGCGCTTGAACACCGGGTAGTTGCCACGCTCGGAGCGACCCTCCGCCGTGACCTCCTCATTGGCCAGCACCGTGCCCAGACCGGGCGCCCAGTTCACCGGCGCGTAGTCGATGTAGGCCAGGCGCTTGGCGTCCAGAGCCTTGCGCTGCTCCTCGGTGGACAACTCCTTCCACGGGCGGCCATCGGGGGTCGGGATCGTTCCCGCCGCGTACTCCTCGATCAGTTCCTTGATCGGACGCGCGCGTCCGACGGTCCCGGGCTCGCGACCCGGGGCCTTCTCGTCGTACCACGAGTTGTAAATCTGGAGGAAGATCCACTGCGTCCAGCCCATGAAGGCCACGTCGGTGGTGGCCACCGAGCGGCGGTGTTCATGGGACATGCCCAGGCGGCGCAGCTGACGGCGCATGTTGGCAATGTTCGCCTCGGTGGTCACGCGCGGATGCTGGCCGGTTTGCACGGCGTACTGTTCGGCGGGCAGGCCAAACGAGTCATAGCCCATCGTGTACAGCACATTCAGTCCGCGCATGCGGGCAAAGCGCGCCAGCGTATCCGTTGCGATGAAGCCCAGCGGATGGCCCACGTGCAGACCTTTGCCCGAGGGGTAGGGGAACATATCGAGCAGGTAGAAGGTATCCTCCGGAAGCTCCTCGCCCTCGGCGGGTGCAAGATCACCCACGGGGTTCGGTGCCCTGAAGGTTTCTTCCTGCTCCCAGCGATCTTGCCACTTGATCTCGATCTCGTTGGCAAGCTCAGCCGTATAGCGATGCGACGGCGTAATGCTCATGACTCTCCTTGAAATTTACAGATTGTCACTAATTCTAGCCCAGCGCCTCAGATCGCCCCAGATGCGGTTGCTGTGAGAGACGTGACTCTCCCCGTACACTGGGCATATGAGTAGCGTATTTTCGAAGATTATTGCAGGCGAGCTCCCCGGTCAGATCGTGTGGAAGGACGAGCATTGCGTGGTTATGGCGACGATCGAGCCGATGCGTCCCGGGCACGTCATGGTGGTCCCGCTCGAGCAGGTGGACAAGTTCAATGATGTTGATCCGGACGTCTTCGCTCACATGGCAAAGGTTTCCCAGGTTGTTGCGCACGCCCAGGAGAAGGCGTTCGACGTGCCCCGCGCCGTGACCGCGATTCTCGGGTTCGAAGTCCCGCACACTCACATCCACGTGATCCCGGCCGAATCCGAGTCTGCCGCATACGTTCAAAATGCCAAGCAGGCCCCTGCCGAAGAGATCGCTGAGGCTATGGACAAGCTCCGCGGCGCCTTGGCTGATCTCGGATACGGCGAGAAGATTCCGAGCGCTTAGCTCACTCCCCTCGCCCTCCCTCTCCCTCGCACTCGCCCGGCCGACGCCCGGTCGGAGCCCGTAGCAGCATCTCGTCCGCCCGGCGCCCGGTCGGGTTTTCAAGCACCTCATCTTTGTCTTAGCGTCCTCCATGACGCACCATTCGATCAATGGAGGTCGCTAAACCAAACGCCCGACGAAAACATGCGCAATCACCGACCTCCATTCGACTGACAGACCTCCAACGGTGCAATGGTCCTCCATGGAGGACCATAAGAAACCCTGACCGGCCGGATACGTACCCGTGCCGGCACCGCGCCCGGCCGTCGTCGTCTCAATCCTTCGATTCATCTGCCACAAGGCCGGTAGAAGCGCACACCTCGCCACTCTCGTTGATTTCTGCCCCTGCCGATCGCGCCACTCGAGCCCATCGGCGTCTACGCCGTGATTTAGCCTCCTCCATGACGCACACACC